>JALFRH010000248.1 GCA_022785155.1 Spirochaetales bacterium | reverse complement strand
AGGGAAGCGACCAATAGGCTCATGGGACTGAATAAGTATCTCTAAGTTGAAATCCTTCGGTTGGAAAATCGAAGGATTTATAAATTAAGGAGGGGCGTGTGATATTCCGGCATTCCTTGAAGTCTCCGATACTTTCTTCCTCCATGCCATGGATATTCTCTGTAGTAGCCCTGTAGTATCAATAATGTCCAGTTCTGTGGTTCCAGCTGAGTGCAGAGAATAAAGTCTGCCAGTCCCTGCTTCCATTCTCCTTTTACGTTGTGTCTTCTTACTCGGACCAAAATAGTTCAGTATATAGAATGGTGCATATGATAATCCTGTACAGTGGGCGTCGATGGCCTCATCTATCCTGTTTTCAAGGGAAAGGGCTGTACCCATTACATACCATGCATATGAATCTGTCTCATCCTTTTCCAATAGTTCCTCAGCCTCCTTTACAGTGGGCTACATCATAAGTATCTCTCTTGATTTAGCTTCTTTTTCCGCATTGTAGACAAACTTCATATTCTTCTCTTGATGCTATTTGTTTCCATAAGGATAGTAGTGTTTGGGGTGGATTACCAATCTGTTGGAAAACACATTACCGTATTTGAAGTCATAGATTGTTTTGTCACTCTGTATTTATGCTTAAGGGACATAAAGCCTCTTGTATGTTTTTGTGGTATATTCAGGAGAGGACGGTTGGCCGGTAGATATCTTTCACCATGGATACGGCATTTTTGTATTCCTCCTATTGATTGCCGAAGTATTTTCTTGGTTTTTCCACCCTCAATGTGTCTTATTTGTGTAGAAAGTGGACTGTAGTGAGAGAAATACCTTATAATGGTTTTTATGACTCTGAAAGAATATTCATCCTTACTCTTTGATACACTTAATATCTCCGACTATCAGGATATATCTCTTAATGGCGTCCAGATTGATGCTGAAGATAGAGAGATTAAGAGGGCTGCATTTGCTGTAGATGCTTCTCTTTCAGCAATTCAAAGGGCAGTAGAATGGAATGCAGATATACTTGTGGTCCACCATGGTATTTTCTGGGGTCAGTGTGAAACCATCACAGGAGACCACTACAAGAGAGTAGCAGAGGCCATCAAGGGAGGCTTGATGCTTTATGGGGTGCATATTCCTCTTGATGCCGACGAAAAATATGGTAACAACGCTGTAATTGCCGATGCCTTGAATCTCAAGAATAGAGTGGGCTTCGGACTCTGGAAGGGAAAAGAAATCGGAGTCATGGGAGAGTTGGAAGAGGGTAGGACTCTTAGGGATATTTCAGACATCCTTTCTTTTGATTGGAATAGAGTCAGGATAATCAACCCAAAAAACAAGGAAACTTTCTCTTCCATAGCTGTGGTGTCAGGATCAGGCTCCGGAGAAATAGAAGAGGCCATCGAGAGAAAGGCGGAACTCCTAATAACAGGGGAAATTAAACACGACGTATATTGGAAGGCATATGAAGCGGGGCTTTCAGTTCTTGCAGGAGGCCACTATAGAACCGAAACCTTCGGAGTAAAGGCCTTGATGGAAATGGCTAAGTCCCTTGGCATAGAGTCCATGTTCATTGAAGAGGATACAGGGTTATGAAGAAAGATGACGCAAAAAGATTACTTCCTTTTATCCTCTCCCTTCTGATCATCGTCCTGGATCAGGTGACGAAGACATGGATAGTAAAAAATATACCGGAGGGAAGTGTAGGCTATTCATTCTTAAATGACTTTTTGTGGATAGTACACGTAAGAAATACAGCTGTCGCCTTTAGTATGGGTGACGGGCTTCCTTTGGCCGTAAAGTATATTTTCTTCATCGGATTACCACTTGCTCTTATGGTATTGCTTACCTGGGGTGTATACTCTCATAAATTCGACAAAGAGATTTCCACTTTCCAGAGATGGTGCCTTGCAGGTATCCTTGGCGGAGGTATGGGGAATCTAATTGATAGAATATTCAGAAATCTAAGGGTTGTAGACTGGATAAGCGTGAACTTCTATGGCTTCTTAGGTTTTGAACGTTTCCCTACTTGGAACGTAGGGGACGGATGCGTCGTCGTATCTGTAATACTTCTTCTTATTACCCTGATAATCGACGACGTGAAGAATAAAAAGAAAACGGAGGCATAGTTTATATGGCTGAAAAGAAGATGAACAAATGGGTGTTTATGCTCCTCGCAACACTCTTCAATCTAGCTCTTGTATTAGGATTTTTCGTTATCTTCATGGTGATTGCATCTCTTATCTGCAATGCCCTCGCCGTTCCTGATACTGTTGTTATCTATGTGCCATTTGTCGTCATTGTGCTTTCTTTCGTTCTTTCCTTCATTATATATAATAAGGTAATGAAGTGGGCTGTAAACAAGTGGAATCTCAACGAGGCATTTGAGAAAAGGAAATAAAGAGTAATGCGATATCAGCCACTGTCCAAGATTACAGAAGCTTATTGGTATGCTTTCAATGACGAGCCCATCGCCACAAGAGGTGCTTTGAAGCTTTGTGACCCGGCATATCTTCTTCCAGAAGAGTCTCCCGATGGTCTTTGGCATATGTTTGCCCATACTTGGATTGGCTTGGAGCACTTTACCTCCACGTCGGGTCTGGAGTGGAGAAGGGAGCATCTTGTCACCTGGCGTGCCCATTCTCCTTTCATTTTCCGTGAAGGAGGCACCTACTGGCTCTTCTATGAGATACATGACAGGACCAATTTCTCCTCAAAAAGCGAAGATTCCATATCTGCTTCCAGAATTATGGTCATATCATCCAACGACCTTATGCTTTGGTCCAAGCCTAAGCTTGTATTGGACTCAACCAAAATAAAGAGAGCCCAATACAAAGATGGGCCTGTAAGAGTATCAAGGCCACAGCTTATTGAATGGGAAGGAAGATATCGTCTCTATTTCGGTGCAGGTGAAACCCGCATGTATGATACAAGACAGAAGACTACTGCAAGGCTTATGTATGCAGAGTCGGATTATCTTGATAAAGAGTGGAGGGTGAATCCTGAACCTCTGTTGGAGATAGAACCCGATTCGGAGTATAGAAACCTGGCTGTGGGATCTGTACGCATCGTCCCATGTTCCGACGGGCTGGCAGCCTTTGAATGCGCTTATTCCTACGACAGGGAAAAGAACAGGTCCGTCTCCAGTGTCCTTCTCCTCACCTCCTTGGATGGAAAGGCGTGGAAGACGGAGAAGGTCATACAGAAGACGGCGGAAGAAGGGTGGGCAAGTAGATATATAACAAGTGTAGATGTGAGATATAAAGACGGAGAAAACACTTGGTATTGTTATTACTCTGCCAATGGTTATGTGGAGAAATTTGGAAAGAAGTTTGTAAAAGAGTCTTTGGGACTCTTATTGGGAACAGATTCCAAACCTACAATCCAAGCGTAGAATAGTCTTTGGCTGATATTCCAAGGTTATTCATGACTAAGACCTGGATTCTATTGAATCAGGGGCTTACGGTCTTCATCTTCATTTTTATCCCGTAGATATTCTATCTGTTTTTGACTATCACCTCCTTACCGGAAAAAGCGATACCAAACAAAATGATGGCATCCACGCCGTCTTCTTTCATCTCTCTATCAGACCGGATGAGATAATCTGAGACAGGGCCTTATCTTTAAGATTGTCTATCTGTTTTTCCAACCATTTCTTTTTATCATTTAAGCTCCATTATAATCCCCGGGTATCTTTTTCTCCAGGAAAAGAGAAATATCATACCTGTCGGATGAAGGCGTCAATGATCATTTGATTGAAGACTGAAGCCAGTCGTAAGTATATATAAAGATTGCGGCACTTTGAAACATAAGAATGCCAACATCTATTGTAATTCTTTGTATTTAAAAGAAATAAAGACAGGAATAGGTTAGGTTGCATAAAGGTATGTAAAGGTACGTGCATGTATGAAAAATTAGAGCCACTCTTTCGAATGGCTCACAAGTTTTTATTTTTCTCTTCTTTCCAAGCTTGCCTTGATAAGGCCGGAGAAACATGGATGAGGTCTCTGAGGCCTTGATTTGAATTCCGGATGGAATTGGACTGCAATAAAGAATGGATGGGATGGAATCTCTACTGCCTCCACCAGTTTGTCATCAGGGCTGGTTCCAGAGAGAACCATACCAAACTTCTCAAAAAGGGTTCTGAAGTCGTTGTTGAATTCATATCTATGTCTATGGCGCTCACTGATCATCTCTTCTCCATAGAGTTTTCTCAAAAGGGAGCTTTCCTTTGTCTTACATGGATATGCACCCAGTCTCATGGTGCCTCCCTTTCTTACTCCCCTCTGGTCAGGCATTATATCGATGACACTTTCTTTTCCCTCAGGAAGGAACTCGGAGGAGTTGGCTTCCTTCAGGCCAATGACATTTCTTGCAAACTCTATTACAGCCACCTGCATTCCGAGGCAGATTCCCAAGAATGGTATGTTGTTTACCCTTGCCCATCTTACAGCTTCGATTTTACCTTCCACACCTCTGTATCCAAAGCCCCCGGGAACCAGGATTCCATCTACGTCCGAAAAGATCTCCTCCTCGCTGTCCTTGGTCACAGTCTCACTGTCAACCCACTTGATGTTGACAGTGGCTCCTTCCTGCCAGGAGGCATGCTTCAATGCTTCCATTACCGATAGATAGGCATCGTGAAGCTCCATATACTTTCCTACCATTGCGATGGTGACCTTTCTGTCGGAGGAGTGGATTCTATCTATCATTTCTGACCATTCCGAAAGGTCTATAGGTCTATCAGGGAGACCGAGAATCTTCACGGCAACCTCATCAAGTCCCTCTTGGTGAAGCATTAGCGGGGCTTCATAAAGGACAGGGACGGTTTTGTTCTCAATGACGCACTCCCTCTTTACGTTGCAGAAAAGGGAGATCTTCTCCTTTATAGACTCCTCTATAGGTTCATCGCTTCTCATGACTATGACATCAGGGAAGATACCTGTGTTCATCAACTCCTTTACGGAGTGCTGTGCAGGCTTTGATTTATGCTCCCCTGAAGCATAAAGATATGGAACCAGAACCACGTGTATGAAGAGACAGTTCTGAGGCCCCACTTCGTGTCCTATCTGTCTGATGGCCTCCAAGAATGGCTGGGACTCGATGTCTCCTGTGGTTCCTCCGATTTCAGTTATTACAATATCTGCACCACTGGTTTCGCCGCAGGAATAGATGAAGTTTTTTATTTCATCCGTGACATGAGGAATGATCTGGACAGTACGTCCAAGGTATTCGCCGTTTCTCTCCTTCTGCAATACATTCCAATATACTTTACCGCTGGTAAGGTTGGAGAACTTGGATAGGTCTTCATCTATAAATCTCTCATAGTGGCCTAGGTCCAGGTCTGTTTCAGCTCCATCGTTTGTTACAAATACCTCACCATGTTGCAATGGTGACATGGTACCTGGGTCGACGTTCATATATGGGTCCAGCTTCTGTGATGCGACTTTAAAGCCCCTTGCCTTCAATAGGCGCCCTAAACTGGCTGCCGTAATACCTTTTCCCAGTCCTGAGACTACTCCTCCTGTAACAAAGATGTGTTTAGCCATGTATTCCCTCCAAAAAAATTGAGACACCTTGGATAGGTGTCTCCTTTGCGCTGAGAGTGTGAGTCTCCTCCTGAGGGCAAAACTGCTCTCCCAAAGAGGACTTTCTAATCTTTCCCACAGCTCTAATCATAATCAAAATCCAAAAAAAATATGGATAGATGATGAAAAAAACAGGGGTATATTGTCAATGGAGTGGAAAGGGATTTTTTGAAAAAAACATAATTTTTAATTCAATCTTTGGAGATGAATTAAGGTGAAAGATTTGTAAGAAGAGATGAGGAATAGGGGATACCTTTATTTCTCTCTTTATTTTTTGTTTGTGAGAAAACAAATAGCAAAGAGAACCTTAAGATAAGCTCTATACAGTTGACATCATTTTTCTTTTCTGTAATAAGAAGTGCAATATGTGACGGAGGCGAGATATGGAAACTGTTGCATCTTATTTCGGATCCATGGTCTTTAATGATGAGGCCATGAGGGAAAGACTACCTAAGGATGTCTATAAAGCACTTAAAGAAACCATAAGGGAAGGTAAGGACCTGGACCTTAATGTTGCAAATAGTGTCGCCAATGCAATGAAGAACTGGGCTATAGAGAAGGGTGCCACTCATTTCACTCATTGGTTCCAGCCTCTTACAGGCATGACGGCAGAGAAGCACGATGCCTTTATTACTCCATTGGAAGGGGGAAAGGTCATTCTCGATTTCAGCGGCAAAGAACTTATAAAGGGAGAGCCTGATGCTTCATCCTTCCCGTCAGGGGGATTGAGGGCTACCTTCGAGGCCCGTGGCTATACAGCTTGGGATCCTACAAGTTATGCATTCATCAAGGAAGATACCCTCTGTATTCCTACAGCCTTCTGTTCCTACTCAGGTGAGGTCCTGGATAAAAAGACTCCTCTGTTAAGAAGTATGGAAGCCATCAGCGAAGAAGCTGTTAAGATCCTCTCCCTTTTTGGCAAGACAGATGTAAAGAGGGTCATAACAACAGTGGGTGCAGAGCAGGAATATTTCCTGATCGACGAAGAAGACTTCAAAAAGAGAAAGGATCTCAGGCTTACAGGACGCACCCTCTTCGGCGCAAGAAGCCCCAAGGGCCAGGAGAAGGACGACCACTACTTCGGAGCTCTCAGAACAAGGGTGGCTGAGTTTATGGCGGACTTGGACAAGGAGTTGTGGAAATTGGGAATTCCTGCAAAGACAAGCCACAACGAAGTCGCTCCATGCCAGCATGAATTGGCTCCTGTATTCTCAGTATCCAATGTAGCTGTAGACCATAACCAGATAATGATGGAGCTTATGAAGAAGATTGCACCTAAGCATGGTTTTGCCTGCATTCTTCATGAAAAGCCCTTTGAAGGTGTAAACGGAAGCGGTAAGCATAATAACTGGTCCATTTCCACAGATACCGGAGTAAACCTTCTTGAGCCTGGTGACAATCCAAAGGATAACCTGCAGTTCCTGCTTTTCCTTTCAGCTGTAATCAAGGCAGTGGACGAGTATCAGGATCTATTGAGAATCTCCGTGGCAAGTGCAGGCAACGACCATAGACTTGGAGCCAACGAAGCTCCTCCTGCAATTGTCTCCATGTTCCTTGGAGATGATTTGACTGAGATACTGGAAGCTATTGCTTCAGGTAAGGCTTCCAAGGGAAGGAAGAAGGATAATATGGGCCTTGGAGTCCATGTCCTTCCAGATATCCCAAAGGACACTACAGATAGAAACAGAACAAGTCCTATGGCTTTCACAGGAAACAAGTTCGAGTTCAGAATGCCTGGTTCTTCTTTCTCCATGTCTGGTCCAAACGTAGCGCTGAATACTATTGTCGCAAAGGCTCTTAAGGAGTTCTACAACGCCTTGAAGGATGCCAAGGACTTTGGAAAGGCTGTAACGGAACTTATTGCAGAGAACTATAAGGCTCATAGCAGAATCGTATTCAATGGCAACGCTTATTCTCCATCCTGGGTTGAGGAAGCTGAAGAGAGAGGTCTCTTGAACCTCCAGTCAGCTCCGGATGCCTTCGATCAGTATACTGCTCCAAAGAATATCGCACTCTTTGCAGAGTTCGGCATCTATACTTCCAAAGAAATAGAGAGTAGGTGTGAGATCCACCATGAGGAGTATTCCAAGACCATCCACATCGAAGCTTTGACAATGCTGGATATCGCTGTAAAGAGAATCATTCCTGCAGCATCCAAGTATGCCTCTGATCTTGCGACAGGCATCAATCAGATGAAGGCTGCCATCAGTATGGTGGCGCCAGGGGCCGATGAAGATATTCTCAGAAAAGTAATCACTCTTACCAATGAGCTCTATGGTGCAACCAACGTTCTTGGTGAAATGATAAATGAAGCGGAGAGACTCTCCGGTTCCCTCCAGTCCCACTACTATAGGGAAGAGGTATTGCCGAGAATGGATGATGTAAGGCATTTCGCCGATAACTTGGAGCTTATAGTCGCCAAGGACTATTGGCCGCTACCGACTTACAGCGACATGCTTTTCTATGTTTGATGAATATCCCCTGGCTGGGCCAGGGGAATAATTTTACTCGAGGGTAAGGAAGGCTTTATAAGCGTTCTTTGTATTGATTATATCCTTACAGGATGCAATCTCCCAAGGAGCATGCATGCTGAGAATTGCTACTCCGCAGTCTATTACCTGCATGCCGTAGTAAGCGCTGAACTTTGCAATTGTTCCGCCTCCACCTACGTCGACCTTAGCCATTTCAGCCATCTGATACTTTACGCCGTTCTTTTCAAGGACACCTCTGATTTTTCCTATGAACTCAGGATTTGCATCTGATGCTCCTGATTTTCCTCTGGAACCTGTGTATTTGTTGAATACGACTCCACCCCCAAGGAAAGAGGAGTTCTTCTTGTCGTAGAGGAAAGCGTTCAATGGGTCGTATGCACTGTTTACGTCGGAGGAAAGCATCATGGTATTCTTAAGTGTTCTTCTTAATGACAGGGAAGATGTAAGGCCCATCTTTGCCAATACTTCTGCCGTTGCATTCTCAAAGAAGAGGGAATCCATACCTGTGGCGCCTACGCTGCCGATCTCTTCCTTGTCTACAAGGATACATACAGAGGTCCTGTCCATAGTCTCTGCTTCCAGGAGAGCTTCAAGGGAAGTGAAGGAGCAGATCCTATCATCCTGGCCATAGCCCAGGACCATGGATTTATCGAGGCCAAGATACTTTGTCTTGCCGCTTGGAACCACTTCCAGCTCTGCAGAAAGGAAGTCCTTCTCTTCGATATTGTATTTCTCCTTCAAAATGGCAAGAATCTTGTCTTTTGCCTTTTCTTTCTTTTCCTCATCCTTATTCTCTTCGCCTATGCTTTCATCAAGGCCCACCACAAGATCAAGGTCTTCACCGGGAATGAACTCGCTGGCGGCCTTTTTCATCTGATCCTGGGCGATATGGGGAAGGATATCTGAGATGCAGAAGGTGAAGTCGTCTTCATCCTCCCCCATGACGACATCGATCTTTTCTCCGCTGGTTTTGACGACTACACCGTGGATTGCCAATGGATGGGTGACCCACTGATACTTCTTTATTCCACCGTAGTAGTGTGTATCGAGATAGACGATGCCGTCACTCTCATAGAGCGGATTCATTTTTATATCAAGGCGAGGAGAGTCTATATGGGCGCCGAGGACGTTCATTCCCTTTTCCATATCTCCCTTTCCAATGTGGTAGAGGGCGATGGCCTTTCCATATTCCACAACATAGACCTTGTCTCCAGGAGAGAGTGTCGAGACTGAATCCAGGTTCTTGTAACCCTCTTTCTCAGCTCTCTCGATGACTTCTTTTACACATTCTCTTTCTGTCTTTCCATTGTCCAGGAAGGACTTGTATCTTTCTATCAAATTTTCCATGGCTGAAGTATAAAGCATCTTGGAAATATTTTACAGTAAAAGAGCCCCTTTCAGGGCTCTCAAGGTCAATAGAGTACAACGGTAAGGAGAAATGACAGTGTGACCAAGTAGGAGAAGAAGATGAACAATATCCTTAGATTTCTCTCTTCTTTTGTAATGGCTTTGAAAAGAAAGAGGGAAAGGAAGAGGAAAATAAGCGATAGTGTGACACCCTTAGCGTTTAACAAGTCCATTCCCAGAGTAAGGAGCGCTACGCTGATTGTCCAAGGGATCAACCAAGAAAAGAAGAATGATATAGATGAGTATATTCTTCTTCTGTTCCTCTCTTTTTTCTCGAAATAATCGAGAGCATCCATTGAATACATTTCCCTGACTTCTGAATATGTCATCTTCTGCCTCCATTTTTTTATCTGATGACAGAATAAAACATCCACTAGGTCAACTAATGTCCTAGTGGATGGAATTTTATATTTTTTTCAGGAAATGGAGAGTAAGTGCTCCACTTTCTTGTCGTCTATCTTCTCCCAAGAGAACCCGGCATGTCCGAAATGGCCGGAGGAAGCGGTCTTGGAGAAGACAGGATCTCTAAGAGAGAAGGTCTCTATGATACCTTTGGGAGAAAGATCCCATTCATTTCTTATCCACTTTACCAATCTCTCCTCCGGTATTCTTTCTACACCGAAGGTGTCTACATGGATGGATACAGGATCTTTGACGCCTATTGCATAGGATAACTGTACCTCGGCTTTCTTATATAAACCGCTCTTGACAATGGTGGATGCGATGTTTCTTGCTGCATAACTGGCGCTTCTATCCACCTTTGTAGAGTCTTTGCCGCTGAAGGCGCCGCCACCATGGTGGGCGTGTCCTCCATAGGTGTCTACAATGATCTTTCTGCCTGTCAGGCCCGTATCTGCAGCTGGCCCCCCAAGGACAAAGCGTCCTGTAGGGTTTATAAAATACTTGGTCTTATCTGTAAGGAGAGAGGAAGGGAGGGTTTGTTTGATGACTTTCTCCATTACTTCCATTCTCAGATCCTCCAGCTCCATATCTGCCTTGTGTTGGATGGAAACGACTACAGTATCTACGGCGACAGGAACTCCGTCTTCATACAAAAGGGTGATCTGGCTCTTTCCGTCCGGCTCCATCCAAGACAGAGTCTTGCTTTCCCTAAGAAAGGTAAGTCTCTCAGTCAAAGCTCTTGAAAGCATCAGGGATAGAGGCATCAAGGACTCTGTCTCATCTGTTGCATAACCGAACATCAGACCCTGGTCTCCGGCTCCGTCGCTGTCTACACCAAGGGCAATGTCCGGTGACTGGGTGTGCAGTGTCACAGAAATCTCACTTTGATCAGAGAAACCAAGGGATGGATCGGTGTAACCGATGCTTTTTATCGTTTCTCTGGCAATGGAAGAGTAATCTACATGGGCTTTTGTAGTTACTTCACCCATAATATGGCAATGATCCTTTTCAACTGTGGTTTCTGCTGCACATCTGGAATATGGATCTTCCTTCAGCAGGGCATCCAGAATAGCATCTGAAATCTGGTCTGCAACTTTATCGGGGTGACCCTTTGTAACTGATTCTGAAGTAAAATAGCTTTTCATTTTTCTTTCTCCATCTACCAAAAAGAGGGGAAAGAAAAACCCATCGTCAGTGATGGGGAAATATCACCATCACCCAAGCTTTAGCACCTTGCATAATTGCAGGTTGCTGTGCGGTCAAAGGGCTTGTCCCTCACGCACTCTTTATGGCAGAGATAATCTAGCAAGGATTATGTATTTATTCAACAGGCTTTGGTGTTTCATCCACTATCTTTCCCATATTGAGTCTCTTCTTTGAGGAATGTAGAATCAAAGCATGAGACTCAATTTCTTTTTTGATGTAGATGGAACCCTTCTTCCCTTTGGAAAGGGGTTGCCTGAAAGTGCTTTGGATGCAATTCTTGAAGCCAAAAGCAAGGGCCATAGAATCTTTGTTTCCACAGGAAGAAGCCCCAGTGAGATGGACAAGGCTCTTTCACCCATTCCTTTTGATGGCGGCGTATATAGTGCAGGATGCCTTGTAATGGCTGGTGGCAGAGTCCTGGAGGAAAAGGGATATAGCAAAGAAGAGATAAAGGAGGTTTCCTCCTATTTGAAGGACAATGGGCATTTGCCAATGGTCCAGACAGCAAATGGCACATATATGTCGACCTTGGCATATGAGTTTTTCAAGGAGCAACTAATAAAGAATAACGGTATTTCCATTAAAATACCTGGACTTGTCGTCACTGATGATATTCCCTTGGATTTGGATGTAAAGAAAATACTGGTCCTTTCTCCAGAGGGAAGAATAGATGAGGTGAGAAGGGATTTGGGGGATAAATTCAATATAGTTCCCAATACAGTGGGCATCAAACAGAGCGATATGGCTGAGATCTGTATTCCTGGCGTAGACAAAGGAAGCGGTATCAAGACTATCCTCAACTACTATGGCGAAGACAGGAAAAGCAGCGTAGGAGTAGGGGACGGAGCCAACGATATAGAGATGATAGAGTATTGCGGCCTAGGTATCGCCATGGGGAATGCCGACGATTGCCTGAAGGTCAAGGCTGACTGGATTACAAGTGATGTTTGTGATGATGGACTGAAGAAAGCCATTGAATATAGTGAGGACGTTTATTTGAAAACATTGATGGAAAGATGAATTAATTTGTTTTCCCAGTGTGTATTACAGTTGTTTTTTGAATAAAAACATATATACTTCTTTCTATATCATAATTTTGGACTAAGATATAAAAGAAATCACTTGTTTGATTTTAAGGGGTTAGGGATGGAAGCAAAGGTAGATGAACCAAAGAGATTGAAGGCTGAATACAGAAGCTCTATCAGAAGTAAGACAATGATCAAAGAGGCCCTGCTGGAGCTGATGATTGAGAAGCCTTTTGATAAAATCACCATTACGGATATTGTCAAGAAGGCAGATATCAACAGAGGGACATTCTATGCACATTACGATAATACTTCTGAAGTCCTGAAGAGTATCTCCACCTCTGTAATGGATGAAATATCTTCCGTTTTCAAAGCAAAGAACAACTCCGATGTCCTTTGGAATCCAAGAGGATACTTGAAACAGATCTCGGATTTCTTCCTGACCAATCCAAACTATTTTGCCCGTCTTGTTGAAACGGACAAAATAGGGGAAGTTCTTAACGAAGCCAGATACAGTGCCATTGAAAAGATTCTCAATGACCTGGGTATAGATCCCTCTTCAAATGCAAGGGCTCAGCTTGCAGTTATTCTCGACTACAGTATTTCAGGTATCTGTGCCTTGTACACGGATATCCTTACAGAGAAGATTCCTGTAACCCTTGAAGAAAGCGCCGAATATATTGCAAATCTTCTTGCTCCACAGAGAAATGTAGTTGTGGACGTACTTCAGCAGATGCAGAAGTAACCGGGACAGAACATATTCATAAGTATCAAGGGTAGGCAGCAGCTGAAAAAGCCTGAGCTGCTGTTTCCGTAGGTGCTTTGTCTCTCAGTATAGAAGTTTCTCGAACCATTGAGACGATCCAGGAAAGCTTGGTATTCCATGTTTCCTGGTTCTCTTTTTATGGCTTCGGAAATATCGCTATAGGCGCCGGTGGTGTTGCCGCTGTATCCCTTTGCCACGGCAGATAGATAGAACCAGCGTCCATTTCTCTTTTCGTAAGGAACAGTGGAGAGGACATGGAGGGCCTCGCTGAAGTGACGGGCATGGATATAAGAAGCGGCAGCCCTCATTTCATTGGATTCTTCTTCGCTGTCATTACTCCAACCATAGTTGTAGGAGGAACGTCTGTTGTCTTGGTAAGATGAGGAGGAAGAGTATGACTTGTGGTTTATGATGGCATCGTAGGCAGTGTTTATCTCCTGCATCTTCTTTGCCGCCGCAGGATCGTTTCCTGTTACATCAGGATGATACTTCTTCGCCAAAGTCTTATATGCTTTCTTAACTTCTTCTTCGCTGGCGCCTTGTCTCAGACCCAACACTTCATAAGGATCATTCATTTCCTTTCTTCCTCATCTCAAACCTGCTCCACATGCCATGGTACAGGATATTTTCAAACAACGGTACATAATCATCAAGAGGCATGTGCTCCATAGCGGATGTTGCACAGGCGGCGGCATCAATGAGCATTGCCTTGATCTCTTCTTCCGTAATGGAAGGTGGGAGAGGATTATATCTATTTTTCTTCTTGTCCTTCTCTTTGTCGTCCCAGGCATCCAAGAGATAGATGTATCTTCCCATGCCGCAGCCCATTCTTCTCAAGTCCGGAGCGAAATGGCTGTTCTCGTCCTTGACGAAGATCTCCCCAAGGGCCTCTCCGAAATAGAGGGCGTTCATTTCAGGGTCTTTTATCCCTTTCTTCTCGTTTTCCCAAAGGGCTGAAAGCTTATTTTTCAAAGTATCGTACTGTCTTTTGTAGGTTTTCTCTATTTCAGGAATAAAGGGAAGGAAGCGGTCTTTTTTGTTTCTGCCCTCGTCATTGTTGCTGTCTATAAGGGCGTAGTGGGAGAGAAGAATCTGCATTGCTGCAGTATACTCCATAACTTTCGTCGTGAAGAATTTATGCTCGGTGATAGGATGGACGATACATCTCTCTTTCCCCTCTATG
>JALFRH010000246.1 GCA_022785155.1 Spirochaetales bacterium | reverse complement strand
AGAGGAAGTGGAAAAGGCTGAGGATTATATATTGATGTCCCTTTATTTGGGATCCTCTTCCTCAAGGCTTGAGAATCTCTTTTCCATAATGGAAGAGAAAGCATCTAAGGGCGTCAGAATATATTTGATAGTCGACGGTTCCTCCAATATGGATATGACGGATACAAAGTTTGTCATGACTCCTCTCAACTATCTGAGAGATAGTGGTATAAATCTCCTTATCTATGCCCCCTTATCCTTTACACATGCCATTAATCCAACCCAACTCTTGGTCAGAGACCATCGTAAGCTGGTAGTAATAGATGGAAAGGTGGCTGCAATCGGAGGTATGAACCTCAACTACATCTCCATTGGTGCCGGGGAGAAGAACCAAAGGGACAGCATGTATCTCTTCCACTCTCCAAGTCTAAGCAGGATTCTCATGGAGGAGTTTGTCTCCACATGGAACAGCGGCTCGGTGGATTACATAGACTCTTCTTTTTTCAAGACCTATGAAGGGGATGGTGAGTATAGGGCATGGCTTTTCAATAGGGACATATATAAGGATGATGTCTCTATTTCAGGAATGTATGGCTCCCTGATAAACGAAGCGAAGGAATCTGTGTTTTTATGTCCATTTCTTCCTGTAATGGATGGAAACATGAAGAATGCTGTAAAAATGGCTGTAGACAGAGGCGTCGACTTCGATATCCTTGTTTCCCAGGATCCAAGAACATACCTTAAGTCAGGTATGGCTTGGGGAATGGAGGATATGATCTCATACACAGGTGCAGAATACTACGATGTCACAAACGACAAAGATGGGGAGGCCTATCCTCTGTTCCATATGAAGATGATGGTTGTCGACGACCGATGGCTCGTCATAGGTTCCAGCAACTTCAACTTCAGATCCATGGCCCTCTCCCATGAGCTTGTTCTGGTCATGGATTCCCCTTCCGTTTCTGAGAAAGCCAAAAACATGGCGAAGGAAAGCGGTGGCTATCCAATACTGGTCAGTAGAGAGGAGCTGGAGAAGAGAAAGAACGAATATGGATCCTTTTTGGGATTCCTTATTGTATTCTTCGGAGGATGATTTCCTATTTCAGTTTTTCTCAAATAGTCACATAATCTAAAAAAAGGAATAGACCATGAATTACGAAATCAAAAATGACAAAATCACAATGGTGGTGTCTTCACTGGGCGCAGAGCCACAAAGCCTTGTTTTTGAAGGCAGGGAGTATCTTTGGCAGGGAGATAAGACATATTGGTTTAGAAGAGCTCCTCTTCTTTTCCCGATGATCGGTCCTACAAGAGATAATAAGATAAGTGTCGACGGTGTACTCTATGATATGCCTAACAATGGATTTGCCAGGGATACTGAGTTCACTTTCGTAGAGAATACAGGTTCATCCATTGTTTTCGAATTAAGAGACAGTGAAAAGAGCAGAAAGGAAAACTATCCTTTCGGTTTTGTTCTTCGTGTTACTTATACTCTCTTGGATGATGGATATGAAGCAAAGGCTGAAATAAAGGCTAAAGATGATCTTTGGTACACTTTCGGATGGCATCCTGCCTTCTCTTTGGATATAAATGGAAAGGGTACTGAACTTGATACATATTCAGTCCATTTCTCCCAGAAGGAGAACCTTACGAAGAAGACAGCTGTAAATGGAGTATTCCAGTATTTCCCTTCCTTTGTAGATGGAGATGAGTTCAAGCTTTCAAGGGAACTTACAGACTTTGGTGCAATTATTCTGGATAACGTAAAGAGTAGGGAAGTCACCCTTACATCATCCAAGGGCCCTCATGGTGTAAAAGCTGATCTTGGCACTATGGATACCTTCACAGTCTGGACTTGTGCTCCTCAGCATGGTCAGTATGTGTGTCTTGAGCCTATGGTTTCCTTTGGAGACAGTGCCAGGGATCTGGATATAAAGAAGATGAATGAGACAAGAGAGCTTAAAAAGGGTGAGAGTGTAGTATACGTAAACTCTTTCCACGTATTCTAAGCATCGACATTTTATGGGATTAGCTATAGCTGCAACGTAATATTGCCCTAAAATGTAGCGGAACTGGAAGTCGTCCTCTGCCCAAAAAGACAGAGGACGACAGTATTTTTAAGAGTCCCTCAATTCTTCCACAATGCTTTGTCTGGGGCTATGGTCATACATGATGTAAGGAACCAACCATCCTAAGAGGGCCAATACGGCATGGCAAGCAAAACAGGGAGAATAGTAAACTTTGCACTGAAGAACCAGAACATATTCTCCATTAGATTGCCTACAAGGGTGAAACAAAGTTGTCCCTCACTCTTTTTGGAGAGTTTTCCTTTTGGTCAGGAGGCTTTAAAAGAAGCAAAATGGACTGAGGACAAACCCGATCAAGCTAGGTTTTGTCCCCAATTCAAATCTTTATTTCAGTCTCTCAAGTTTCCAGTCGCCTTCCTTGTCCAAAGGCCAAATAGGCCTCTTGATTCTACTATAGGGAAGACGCTGGAGAATCTCATCGGAACTTCCCTTTGTAAGTACCATGAAGGATGAAGAAGAGAGGGCTCTGATCTCAGGTTCCAGATATCCTAGTTTTACAACTACAGCTTTTCTCTCCCTGATATCTATTCCCAAAGCTCCCATCATATCAACGTCATAGCAGCCCACATGTCGGCTTGTCAGTATTACATCTATGCCGTCTACATCCAAAAGGGCCAGGTCTGTCTTATATAGTTCACCCCAGTTTCTCAAAAGTTTCTTCACTTTTGCCCTTACTTTTATGGGAGTGCTCTTTTCTCTATCAAAATATGCTCCGAGATTCCCTTCTACTATTTCTCCTTCCCCCTTTTCAAAAGATTTCTCCAATAAAACCGGGTCATAGAAAGCTTGATAAACCAAGCTTGGTTCAAGAACTTTTATATCTGGGGAAGAGAGAAGAATCTTCAGGAACTCTGTGTTGTCCTGGCTGGCTCCTGCCGTAGGGTTATCGCCGCTATCGCTTACAACGACAGGACACTTTCCCTCCTTTATCAGTTCCATTATTCTTTCAGGAGCTTCTTCGGGCATCCTTGTCTCATTATAGAATATGAACTCGTTTCTCTTATTCCAAAAGATTGAAGCGAGAAGGGAAGCGCTTTCATAGGCCCTTTCTTTCGAGCCGTCTGTTACAGATATTGCAGTCACTCCTCCGTCTTCGGTGTCCGCCCAAGGAAAGCCCATGAGAATTGAAGATGAGAGGATTCCTTCTTTTTCTTCTTCCTTCCTTACCATCTCCATTATTCCTTTCATTGGCTCGACACTGGTTTCGCTCTTTTCTCCCGCAACAAGGAAAGGAATATGGATGGCGGACATGGAGAGCTTTCCTCCCTTCAGGGCATGGATCAAAAGTTTTGCAGCCTCTCTTCCCGTCTCCCTTTCATCTATGTGGGGAGCTGTCTTGTAACCGACAAAAGCATCTGCGTTATCCAGCATTCTTTTGGATATGGTTCCGTGCATATCCAAGGATGTGACGATGGGAATGGAGGGATGAATCATTCTCAAGCTCTCCAACAAGTCTCCCTCTGCCTCTCCTATATCCTTGATCCTCATGGAACCGTGGAGGGCAAGACATATGCCGTCCAGTTTTTCCTTCCTTGCCGTTTCCAGTATCTCTTCCTTTAGTGTTTTATACAAAATGGGATCCCATTCGCCATTGGGAACCGCCCTGGCAATGAGAGTGGGGACCACTTCGATATTGCTGGAAAGCAAGGTTTCTATTATTCCGGTTATGGAATCTTCTCTTTTGGTTTCGATTAGTTCTTTACCTCTTATAATCCTGACATCACAACTATTGGTGATAATGGGATTGAAAGTATCACTTTCATGGTGGAGACCGCCTACAAGTACTCTCATTGTTTTTTGCCCACTATATCCCTTACTCTATCCTGTGAAGTATGGACAATCTGGAACTCTGCCTGACGAAGCATTCCTCCCATATAGATATGGCCTGGTCTCCACTTCATTTTTGATTCCTCTTCCTTTGGAAGATATACGTGATACTCTTTGGCTTTCACCTTGTCTTTCAAATATGTGAAGTTGCTTTCAGTTATGCCGCAGCCTGGCATTATGATTATTCTATCCCCGGCTGCCTGTACCAGTTTTTCAAGGTTGACTATTCCTTCCATTACAGTGGGCTCGCCGCCGCTGGTAAGGATTCTGTCCACTCCCAAATCTATAAGGTCCTCAAGAGACTGGAAGAGGTCCTTGGACATATCGAAGGCCCTGTGAAAGGTTACAGGAAGGGGCCTTGCAGCTTCAATGACTCTCTCGGATCTCTCTTTGTCTATGGTGCCGTCAGGGTTGAGGATGCCAAAGACAATGCCATCGGCCCCGTGGTTTTTGAAGGCCTTTACATCCTCAAGCATTGCTTCAAACTCCACATCCGAGTAACAGAAGTCTCCTCCTCGGGGTCTTATCATAGTGTTGATTGGAATTGAAGTGTGGCGCCTTGCAGTAACGAAGGCTCCAAGGGATGGAGTCGTTCCTCCCTCAAATAAATCGGCACAGAACTCGACTCTGTCCGCCCCTCCCTTTTCCGCTCTGATTACACTTTCAACGTCTTCAAGGCATATTTCTATCTTGATGTTGTCTCCCATTGTTTCCTCCACCATAAGGTTAACCTTACTTTACTGAGAGTAGAAGTGAAAAAACAAACCAACTTACAAATTCTCCTATATAGTGCATAATCAAAATATGGAAGAGAACCGCACTACCATCAAAGATATTGCAGAAGAGCTGGGAATAAGCACAGCTACAGTTTCCAATGTGCTTCACGGAAAGAAAAAGAAAGTGTCCAAAAGCACCATAGAGAGGGTGGAGGCTTGTATTGAGAAGAGGAATTATATTCCTTCCATGGCCGCCCTGCTTTTAGGAAGGAATGACTCCAGGATAGTAGCCGTCATTATAAACGACCATGAGAAATATCATGGCCATGTACTGGAGGACGGCTTTGTCTCAGCGTCCCTCAACTGTCTTGCAAAGGCCTTGGATGATAAGGGCCTGTTTATGATGGTGAAGATCACAAAGGATATTTCCGAGGTTCCTACATATGCCTCCATGTGGAATATGGACGCTTTGGTCTTGATAGGCTTCTGTGACAGCGATTACGCCTCCCTTAGAAGAGAGAGCAGAATACCCTTTGTGGTTTATGACGGGGTCTGCAGAATAGATGACGAAGAGATAGCTATGCTTACCGTAGACAACAAAAAGGGTGGGCTTATGGCAGGTAGATACCTGAAAGATATGGGACATGAAAGCGTCCTTTGCCTTACAGATAACCATTGGAGAATGGATGAGGATAGGTGCAGCTCTGTAATCGAGGTGGTAGGTAGAGGGGATGAGTTGATGATTCCTATGGATAAGGAGGAGAGATGGAAGCTTTATAAAGAGAAGCTGGAATATATCCTTTCCTTCTCATCTGTCTTTGCCATCTCCGATTACTATGCCCTGGACTTCATGGCTTTTATGGAGACCAATGGAAAGAGTATTCCCCAAGATATTTCCCTTATAGGTTTCGACGGTAGTTTCGAAGCCCAGTTATTCTCTCTTACAACTGTTTCCCAGAACCATATGGAAAGGGCAAAGCTAGCTGTGGATAGTATTGAAGAGTTTAGAAGAAAAGATAAGGCAAATAGAGTGAAGATGGTGGATGTCTTTTTGAAAGAAGGGACTACAGTAAGAAGGTTATGCGATTAACCTTTGCAATTATGCTTATCTGAAGATATCATTTTCCACAAAGAGGTATCTTATGGATAAACGCCGGTTTCATCATGATCTATTGAGTATAGCTGTTCCTGTAACACTACAGTGTCTATTGCAGTCATCCTTTGGTATTGCAGACCAAATAATGGTGGGGCAGCTTGGAAGCGTTTCCATTGCAGCCATAGGCTTTGCAGGTAAGTTCTCAGGCTTGTGCTCGACTGTAATAAATGCAGTGGTTACGGCCGCATCCATTATGCTGAGCCAATATGTTGGAAAGAAAGACAAGGAAGGGGAATACAAGGCATTCAGTCTCTCATTGGTTTCCGCATTATCTGTCGCATCCCTCTTTTTCCTTGTATCGATATTGTTTCCTTCTTTCATTATGGGTCTCTATTCTTCAGACTTGGCTGCCATAAATGTGGCCTCTTCATATTTGAGGATCGTATCTTTGTCATTTATTCCCATAGCATTCATGCTTATGGCCTCTGCATCCCTTAGATGCCGAGACAAAGCCAAGCTTCCTATGTATGCCACATTCTTTTCTGTGGTCCTGAATACAGTTCTCAACTATGTGTTCATATTCATCTTCCACAAAGGGGCGGAGGGTGCTGCATGGGCTACAGTAATCTCACAGCTTGTGGCCTTCGTCATAGTGATGGTTCTTGGAGGTAAGACTCTTCCCGTCAAAGTGGGAAAGGGGAAGGGGGGAGACTATGGAAAGGCCTTTTTGAAGATTCTCCTTCCTATTATGGTCTGTGAATTCCTGTGGAGTCTGGGAGAGAATGGTTATGGTGGAGTATATGGACACATAGGTACGGATTCAGCTGCAGCCATGGTCCTTTCATATCCAATACAGAATATAATGATAGGTACACTTACAGGAGTATCCCAGGCTGCAGGCATAATGGTGGGCAAGATGCTTGGAAACAAGAATTATGACGATGCCCTATGGTCCTCCAAGCGTCTTGTGGTCTATGGCCTCTTGGGTAGTGGAATCATTTCTCTATTGATAATGCTTACAAGGCCTTTCTACCTCTCTATATACAATGTGGAAGAGAGTGTAAGGAGTATCGGCTCAATGATTCTTATGGTCTATGCCTTCATTGCTCCTGTAAAGGTGGGCAATATGATTCTTGCAGGGGGAATACTCCGGTCTGGAGGACGGACAGATATTACTGGAGCCATAGATATTTTGGGTACATGGGGTATCGGAGTACCTTTGGCCTTGATTTCATCAAGTCTTTTCCATCTCCCTATACATCTTGTCTATCTTATGCTTTCCCTAGAGGAGGTTGTCCGACTGATAGTCGGGTTTGTGGTATTCAAGAAAGGAAAATGGATGAAGAGCCTCTGATTCTTTTGACCTTTGGCTGTGTGCCTGCACAGCCATTTTTCAATGATATAGTTTACCCCTTTCCTTTTCTGTCCTATTCTTCTAGTGGAGGGTGTATGGAGAGAAGAAAGAAAGTCGTCGTTTTGGCCACTGGTGGAACCATAGCAGGAGAGGGAAGACCTGGGGATGCTACAGATTATATTCCCGGACTTCTTCCCATCAGTGCAATTGCATCGAAGATAAAAGGACTGGATGAAGTGGCCAGGCTTGAAGAGGTCCAGATAGCAAACATCAACTCGGATGACATAACCTCATCTCTTTGGTTGAAGCTTGCTTCCACCATCAATACCCTCTCCAAAGATGATTCCATAGATGGCTTTGTCATTACCCATGGTACAGATACCATGGAGGAGACGGCTTATTTTCTCCACCTTGTCCTTAAGACAGATAAGGCTGTAGTCGTCACAGGAGCCATGAGACCAAGTACTGCAACAAGTGCTGACGGACCGATGAACTTCTATCAGGCTGTAACAGTTGCCGCCAGCAAAGAAGCCAGAGGTATGGGTGTCTTATGTGTCTTTTCAGACAGCATCTATTCCGCCAGGGACTTCCAGAAGCTAAGTACGACTTCAGTTACAGCCTTCGGGGGCAGGGACTTCGGTATGATGGGGTATGTGCTGGATAGAAAAGTGCTTTTATATAATATGAGTCTTAAGCCTCATACCACCAAAAGTGAGTTCTCCATAGATGGAATAAAGACTCTACCTAAAGTAGGAATACTTATTTTCCATGTAGATGCAGATCCGGATTTGATATATGCCGCTTCCAAGAATGCAGATGGTCTGGTGATAGTAGGGGCTGGAAACGGCAACTACAGCATAAAATACAATGAGGTCATCGGTAAGCTCTCCATTCCTGTCGTCAGGTCTTCCCGAATAGGAAACGGAATGATTGTTCCCGACAAGACCTTCGACAAGTGGGGTAACATCATCCTTGGAGATAATCTGGCTCCTACCAAGGCCCGCATTCTTCTTCAATTGGCCCTTACAAAGACAAGAGATGTGGAAAAGATTCGTGAATATTTCAAAAAGTACTGATTTTTATACTTCAGGGTTTTGACCATTTCCATTCACTGGACTAAATTATTTTCAATGAAGGTCACAGTTTTTCTCTTATCAATATTGCTTCTTGTTTCCTGCTCCCCTGAAAACTTATGGCAGAAGGTGGGGCTGGCATCTCCCGAGCCCATTGAAATCACTTCAAAAACCGGGAGTCCCAAGGGAAACGAAGAAGACGAAGTGGATGTCATGAAGTGCTTTGTGGGAGATAGGGAAAGTGTCGTTTCCTTCTCCATCCGTAAGCCTGAATCCCTAAGGGGGAATATTTTATATCCACAGGACAAAAAAGAGGCGGAGAAAATGGCCGAGATGTTAAATGCAAAGTGCTTCTCCCAACATCAGATCAAGGCTTTTCTCTCTTCGGAAATAGAGGACAAAGACTTGGTCTTTGCCATGCAGAACACTGTATTTCTTCTCGATAGCTGTAGAACTACCTTGATCGATGGTATTGTAGGGTTCTTGCCGGAGTTTCCTCCTGCAACGGAAGAGAGTTCGAAGGAATACAAGGAAATACTTGAATACTACAATTCAATTAAAGGTGATGTCTCATCATATTGCGACAAGGTCATAAGCGGGCTCTTTGATCCTCTTTTGAACCTTCTTTCTTCTTCCGAGACCCCTACTTGGGGTGAATACGTCAAGTGTCAGTTGATGATCAACCTATTGAGCGGTGTCCTTGAGGGTATGGAAAGAACAGTCGAAGAGGTCTTTGAAGTACTCTCATCGGAGGAGATGATTGATGTGGTGTTCAATCTGGGAAATGAAGAAGAGATCGAAGAGCTGCAGGGTAAGCTGAAGGAAGTGGGAATCCATTCCCTCCTTGACGCCGTCAATTCATTGGTATCGTCAGTCCTACCTCCTTTGGCTGTCTATAACAGTATCTCTTATAAATACGGAAACGATATCGACCTTATGTCTCTAAGCCAATTGTTGGAAAAGCTGGAGGGAGTTTGATATGAAGCGCTTGATTACTGTTCTATTGATTATGTCCCTTTCTTTTTCCCTCTTTTCCTTTTCCATTACCTCCTATAGGCCCTTGGATAGGGAGTACAGGGCCATGGGATCCTCTGGAATGTCCCTTAAGGGAGTGGAAAAGGGCTTCTATACTAATCCTGCATCCCTTTCCAACGATAAGTTTAATCTGGTTCTTCCTTCCCTGGAAATGGGAGTGGGTAGTTTTACAGAAATAGCCACAATACCTTTTTCCTCCTTGGGGGAAGGAGACTTCGATGCAATAAATGAAGTGCTTTCAAAGCTTACAGGAACCATTCCTGTTTTGGATATGAAGGCTTCTTCTTCCCTTGCCCTCTTTGGTTTTGGTGCATCTATCAATGCTTCCCTGGGCCTATATACTTCGGGAGAAGGAATAAGTATGGGATTGATTCCATTTATGAATATAGCCGCTTCTTTGGGATATGGTCACTCCTTTGGCCTTAAGGAGGGAATAAGAGTTGAAGTAGGAGCCATGACCCACTTCTCAAGTTTCTTTTATTCATCTCCTCTTGGTATTGAGGAAGTTGTGGATACAATAGTTTCTGAATCTCCTGAAAAGCTTCGATTAAAGCTTACAGATACTGCTTTTTCATTGGATCTTGGGACCACGCTTAGGTTTGACAACGGTTTTTCCCTGGCTCTGACCATGGTGGATATAGGGGAGGGAACTGACTCGGTAGATATAGTTACAGGGGAAGTTGAGAGACTGAAATCCGATTTCTCCATTAACTTTGGAAGTGGCTGGGAGAGGGTGTTCTGGGGCTGGCTGGGAGTAAAGGCTTCCCTTGATTTCTCTGATATAGTGGGTTTCACCAAAGACGTATCTTTCCCAAATCTTCTTTACCATACGAACATGGGGCTTAAGGTCAATCTTACAAAAGGCATAGGCCTGATGGGTGGCTTGAAGGGTGGTTATCCATCTATGGGTGCGGAGCTGAAGCTATGGTTCATTGATCTTTTTGTTCTTTATACCATGGATGAATACTCTGAATATGTGGGGTATAATCCCCGTGACACCCTCTCTGTCCAACTACGTATGGTTTTTTAAATGGAAGAGTACTATTAGACATTGCTCTTGAAAAATACGTAACCATTTGCGTTTTTAATAGTCAAGGCTTTGTATTTTTCTCCATTATCGTAGTATTCGTATCCACCCCAAGGTAATACACCCCCCGGTGGTGTTGTACTCTCGGTGTCAATTGTTATTTCCGATAACAATCTGCAGTTATAAAAAGAATCATCTCCAATGGAGGCGACAGTTCCAGGGATTTTGATTGTAGTGATCATACTGCAACCGGAGAAGGAATAGTCTCCGATTGTCTCTATGCCATCATTAAGGGTTACAGAGCTTAACTTCCAGCAGTTATTGAAAGCTGAATCGCCTATTTTGCTTACACCTCCCGGTATTGTGATGGACCCCAGGCTTGTACAGGATTTGAAGGCTTCTTCTCCGATAAAAGTGGTATTGTCCGGGATATTGATTGACTTTAGGCTTATACAAGATTTGAAGGCATTATTGCCAATATGGACAATACTTTCAGGAAGAGTGATTGCAGTTATACTTGAAGAGTCCTCGAAGGCGGAATCTCCAATGGATTTAGGCACATAGTTATTCAGAAGTCTTGGAATCACCAACTCATATGGCTTCTTGATATCCTTCAGTTCTTCTGTTCCTTTTATAGTTCCGTTTTGGTCAATGGTGATTATGGATGAAGTTATATGACATACGAAAGTATATCCAGACGCTTTATAAGACAGCGGCTGACTCAAGGGATATTGGTTGCCTGTGGATTCATCTATAAGCTCTAAGGAATATATTTTGTCATTGAAACCCAAATTGGAAATGGAGATTCTATTTCCTGTCTTATAAGTTCTGGTAGTAATAGGCTCTTTATCGTAGTAAATGAATCTTACTTCGAATGATTTGGATTTATAGAGGGCGTTTACTTCCCATATAGGATAAAGGGTGATGTCGCTTGTAATGGGAGTATTGAAATCAAAGAGCTTTTCTCCATTCTCATCCAACGACCAGCCTATGAAGTCAAGGCCCTCCTTTTCTTCGTTGGTCGCCGGAGGAATATCCGTATTCCCTGATTGGACTATATGGGTATCTAAGGTTTTTAATTGGGAATCCTTGTAGGTCACTGTATGTTTTACATCTGTTTCCGGCTTACATGCCACAAGAATCATTGTTAATAAGGCGAAGACGAAAAAGAGGTGTTTTTTAGTGTTCATAGTAAGTGGAAATCCTTTTATTTCTTTCAAAAGAATAGAAATAATTTGATGAGAAATCAAGGATAAGCTTTAGCAAAGTCATACTGGAGAAGGAATAGACTTCTATATGAGTTGATATTGTTGCTGTCTATACTCCTATTTTTACACACGGCATGAGTATTGAAGGGTGAATCACCCTTGGTAAAATAGAAAATATTTTACTCAAACTTTACAGCTTCTTCCTTGTTCCTTAACTGCGCTTCTTTATATTTGTGGCCAAGGAGTAAAAAGAATATGAAGAAATTAGCAGTAATACTTATGGTATCGGCTCTGGTTGTCTCCTTCGCATTTGCTCAGGGAGCAGCAGAAACAAATAGCAAGATCAACGTAATCAGCAGAGAAGAAGGCAGTGGAACAAGAGGTGCTTTCGTGGAGCTCACTGGTGTAGAGGAAAAGGTTGATGGTGCAAAGGTTGACCAGACGACACTTGATGCTGAAATCGCTTCATCCACTTCTGTAGTAATCACAACAGTTGAAGGTGATAAGAATGCTATGGGTTATATCTCTCTTGGATCTCTTTCTGACAAGGTCAAGGCTATCGAAGTTGATGGCGTTTATCCTACAGTAGATACAGTCAAGAGCGGCGAATACAAGATCTCAAGACCATTTGTCATGGCTTATAAGGCTCTTTCTGAGACAGCAGAGGACTTCTTGAAGTTCGTCATGAGCACAAACGGCCAGGACATTGTCGCCAAGAAGGGATATATCCGCGTCGACGACATAAACCCATATGCTTACGAAAGCAGCAACAAGAGTGGCAGTGTAACAATCAGCGGCTCCTCCTCCGTCTACCCTGTAATGGAAGTATTGGTTGAAGCATACAGTGCACTCAATCCACAGGTGAAAGTAACAC
>JALFRH010000187.1 GCA_022785155.1 Spirochaetales bacterium | reverse complement strand
ATGTCTGTATCCATGTCAGCTGCCTGTATGATATTCAAGTCCATGTTCAGCCCTTCCGTAGGTTTCATAAACTACTTCTTCGGCCTGAAGTTGGGATGGTACGAAAGCGTAGATACGGCCCTTGCTTCCTGTATTATCCTTACAGTATGGATGGGTATAGGTTTTGACTTTCTGTTGATGCTATCAGCCCTACGTGGCATCCCCGAAAACGTAATGGAGGCCACAAGAGTTGATGGAATCAGCACATTCCGCCGTATTTTCCGTGTACAGATACCTTTGATCTCCCCGACGATCTTCTATGTATTCTGTACAAACCTTGTCCTGGCTATGATGACATCCGCCCCAATGATCATAATCATGGGCATAAGCTCCGCTTCATCGGCGACAAATACTCTCATGAGCATGATGTATCAGTCGGGATTCTCATCCTCCGACTATGGTCTGGCTGCAGTACTCAGTCTTACGGCTTTCGTACTCACCCTGGGATTTACAATACTCTCCTTCGTGTTTGAAAGGAAAAAGGTGCACTATCAATGATGAAAAGGAAAACAAAGAGAATTATAGGAGACACAATAGTCTCGGCAATTGCAGTGGCCATAGGTCTTGTGATCATATTTCCTCTCATCTATGCCTTTTTCGGGGCCTTCAAGACTCCCTCGGAGTTCCTTACCCCAAAGCTTCTTCCTTCATCCTTTACCTTCCTGGATAACTTCAAGGATGCTTTGGCCAAGGGCAATCTCCTGAGATATACCCTCAACTCCCTGATAATAGCTTTCTTCGGCACGGTTGTAAGGATGATGATCTCCATCTTTGCCGCCTACTGCTTCACCTACTATGACTTCAAGGGAAAGAACTTCTGTTTTTTCCTGATCCTTGGAACCATGATGATTCCTGGTGACGTTTTGTTGGTGACCAACTACCTTACGGTATCAAAACTACACCTTCTGAATACCTATCTGGGGGTAATGGTGGTTTCATTTATATCCGCCTCCCAGATGTTCATGCTCCGGCAGCGCTTCAAAAGCGTTCCGAAGGATATGAGGGAGGCGTCCCAGATCGATGGATACGGGGACATTTGGTTTATTTGGAGAGTATTGCTCCCTATCTGCAAGCCTGTATTGACCACACTCTTCGTGCAGAGCTTCATAAATCTATGGAATGCATATCTCTGGCCCCTTATCGTCACCGCATCATCTCCGAACATGAGGACGATCAGGGTGGGGATAACAAAGCTCAACAGCTGGGAGGACGAGAACTACCAGCTGGTACTTGCAGGTGTCTGCATATCCCTGATTCCATCCCTGATACTTTTCATAATCATGAGGCGTAACATGAGAAAGGGAGGAATGGAAGGATCCCTTGTGGGATAAAAAAGAAACTAAAATGTTCTGGAAAAGAACAGGAGGTATAAAATGAAAAGAACTCTTATTGCTCTTCTGGCATCTTTGATGGTGCTCTCCTCCGTCTTCGCAGGCGGCGCAGCGGAACAGACAGCTGCAACTCAGGATGTTGCCCTGGGTTCTCAGGCTGTGGAAATCACATTCTGGCACTCTGCTTCCGACGAAGCAGGAGTCCTGATGGATAAATACATCAAGACTTTCAACGAAACAAACCCCTATCAGATAAAGGTAAACGCCATCTACCAGGGACAGTACAGCGATGCAACAACTCTGATGAAGACGATCATCAGCGCCGAAAACTACAAGGAGCTCCCTGATATCATGCAGCTTGACGCCACAGGAAAAGTAGATTACTTCAACTCAGGAAAGGCATGGACTGTAGATGATGCCATAAAAGAGATGAATGATGATATCATCGCGGACTATATGGGAGCTGCAATTGGCAACTGGCAGTTCCAGGGTGTGCAGCTGGGGCTTCCTTTCGCTTCATCTACAACAATCACCTTCTACAACAAGACTCTTTTGGAACAGGCTGGCTGGGACCGCATTCCAGATACCTTCGAAGACCTTATCCAGCTGAGAAAAGATATGGATAAAGCAGGAATCACAGCTGCAACCTACGGCTCGGTTCCAAGCACCCCTACCTTGGCAAACTGGCTGGGCCAGCTTGGAAGCTATGTTGTCAATAACAGCAACGGTGCCGATGCTACGGCTACAAAGCTTGAGTGTATCGACAACGGCGCACTGGAGACTTTCCTTACAGAATGGAAGGCAATGTATGATGCAGGTGCTGTGGTTAACCAGAGCCTCTCCACAAACCATTTCATCAACGAAGAAGTCGTTGTCCTCACTACTTCATCATCCAACGTCACACCTCTCTTGGAGAAGGTCAACGGCAAGTTCGAGATTGCTGCAGGACCATTTATCCGAGTCAACTCTTCAGCTTCCTACGGAGCAACTGTATCAGGATCCTGTCTTGTAATGTTCGATTCAGGAGATTCATTGAAGAAAAAGGCTACCTGGGAGTTCATAAAGTATCTTACAGGAGAAGAGGTCCAGACAGACTTCGCCATCGCAACAGGATATATTCCTTCCTATAAGGCATCTGTAGAAAGCGAGGCATACAAGGCACTTTTGGAAGAGAACCCACAGCACGCTGTAGGACCTGACCAGTTGGATAAGACTCCTTCTTCTATGAGAAGTGTCACAGTAGGTCCATCTGCAGACTTCTACTATGCAATCATGAACGGCGTATCGGATATGCTTAAGAACAACCTTTCACCAAAGGCTGCAACAGCATCCATGGCAGAGAACCTTCAGGCTCTCCTTGATCAGTACGCTAGAAACAACATGTAAAAAAACACTTTCGGGGTCACCATGCCCCGGAGTGGATTTGGTGTAATATGATTTTATCGACATCTACAAATATCGTGGCCTTTTCAGGCGGAAGAGAGCGCTATCCAATGCTCTTCTGCATTGAAGAGGCTGCAAAAGCAGGGTATACACATCTGGATATCAATTTCTGCGAATGCATGAATCCCAATTCCCGCATGCGTGACGATGACTGGATGGATTATGTGGAGGAGTTGAAGACAAAGGGAAAAGAGCTTGGAGTAACCTATACCCAGTCCCACCTCCCATACTATGACATATTCGGAGAGAACTCCCCGGAGAAGATCAAGCTGATGGAAGAGCTCATAAGGCGCTCCATCATTGCATCTTCCATACTGGGAATAAGATGGACAGTGACCCATCCAGGCACAGTCTACAGCGCCGGCCCCGATATGTCGGTGTCGTTGGAAAAGAATGTAGAGTACTACTCCAGGCACGTGGAGACGGCAAGGGAGTGGGGCATCGGAATCGCCTTGGAAAACGATTTCGAGTATAAGGGTGAACCTTATCAGCACATATATTGCTCAAATGTCTATGAGCTCTCTTCCCTTGTGGATGCCTTTGGAGACTCGGAGCATGTGGGGGCCTGCTATGACTTTGGACACGGGAATCTTACAGGAGGCTTCCATAGGCAGAATCTGAATATCTTGGGCCATAGACTTAAGGCTGTCCATGTCCAGGATAACAAGGGACTATCTGACGAGCATCTTCTTCCTTTCCATGGAAACATAGACTGGAAGGATGCCATGGCAGGCCTAGCGGACATCGGCTACCAGGGAGACCTGACATATGAAATACAGAACTGGGGACGTTTCTATCCCAAGGAACTGAAACATATGGTGGCCAAATACTCCATTGAGGTGGGTAAAGTACTTATTTCCTACTTCGATGAGGCAATGAAAAAAAGGGAGGAGAAATCATGAAACGAAGAATGAACAACATATTCAGGAAAGACGGCAGATCTTTTATCTTGGCAATGGACCACTCGGCCATGATGCCTAGCCCGGATATCAAGGAGCCGGGCAGGGTGATCTCTGAGGCTGTAGAGGGTGGTGCAGACGGCTTTCTCACTACATATGGAATAATCAGGAAATATCAGAAAGACTTCGGCAACAGAGGTATTATTCTCAGAGCCGACGGAGGAATATCAGCCATAAGAAAGCCTATGGCACCCATGGATCTTCTCTACAGCGCAGAGGATGCTGTAAGAATCGGTGCAGATGCCATGCTTTGCATGGGGTATCCCGGTTCCCAAACAAACGAGCATACATTGAAGTATCTGGCAGAACTGGTGGAGGATGCAGACCGCTTTAATCTCCCGGTAGGTGCAGAGATGCTTCCCTACGGCTTCGAGAAGCCTGAAGGCATCGATACAAGAAGCGTTGAGCTTATGTCCTTTGCTTCCCGTCAGGGTGCAGACTTCGGTGCGGACTTTATAAAGACTGAGTTTGTGGGAGGAGAAGCCTTTAGGGAAGTAACTGAAAACTGTTATGTCCCCATCCTTGTTCTAGGCGGCTCCAAGGCAAAGAGCCTTGAAGAAATCTTCAAAGGAATAAAGGACGCACTAAGTGCAGGATGCAACGGAATAATAATGGGAAGAAATATAGTGAGACAGAAGAATCTTCCTGCTGTATGCTCCGCCATAAGTGCAATTGTCCACGAAGACATAAGCGTAGAGAAGGCATTGGAAATAGCAGGTCTTCCTTCTTGATCAAAGCCCGGGGAAGCCCGGGTTTCTTTCATAGTTTCCTTCATTTAGAGAGTTTTCTATAACCAAATAGTACTTCCGATATATCCACTTATGGGAAAACTCACAAAAAAACTCCCATGGTGGGTACACGGGAGCTGGAGTTGTCATCAGTTTTGTTTCTTGTCTGAAAGGAACCTTGATAAGAACTCTTTTGTCCTTTCTTTCTTAGGATTATTAAATACATCCTCCGGCTTACCGTCCTCTTCTATTCTACCGTCAGCCATGAAGATGACCCTGTTGGATACATCCCTGGCAAAGGCCATTTCGTGGGTCACCACAAGCATGGTCATGCCACTGGAAGCCAATGT
>JALFRH010000177.1 GCA_022785155.1 Spirochaetales bacterium | reverse complement strand
TATGCTGAGGCGTGAATATGAAGAAGCCTCTGAAGCTGAAAACAAAGCCGCCAGCCGCCTTGAGCGCCAGATGCAGGAATTCATAAGCCCGTCGGTAAAACCGGGGGAGGAAGCACTCTCCTGGAACGGCGATTACCCTGATCTCGTTGCAGAAGCGGACAATCTCTCGGACTTTGAAGCAGTATATGTGAAGATAAAGGAAGATGAGATCATAGAACTCAGAGCCAAGTTCGACCAGTATCTTACAGTATCCCTTAAGCAATCCATCGGAAACCTTAACGAGAAGCTGCGAAGCTGGAACAGGGAAATCCACGATGCAATCAGGATATTGAACAGAAACTTGATGAAGATTCCTTTTGACAAGGCGGCAGGAACACATCTCCAACTTGAGATGAGGCCGTCTGGAGACAAGGACCATAAAGAGTTTGATAGACTTCTGATGGAATCATTTCCTGATGTAAGGGACTTGATCAGTGACAGCGAGGAGAAACGTATTGAGATCTATAAAGGCATAAGAACCTTCCTTGACCGTTATAGAAAAGACGATGCATTAAGGTCAAAGGTGCTGGACGCCAGAAAAAAGTACGTCTTCTCTGCAAAGGAAGTAAATGCCGATGAGAGCACAAAGCTCTACTATCAGAATACTGCTGCACTTTCAGGAGGTGAGAAGGCAAAGCTTACATACACAATCCTTGCTGCATCGATTGCCTACCAGTTCAATCTGGATGACTCCGATAATCTGAAGAAAGGACCCTTCAGATTCGTCATACTCGATGAGGCGTTCAGCAAGAGCGATGCCAGAAACAGTGAATATGCGCTCCAGCTATTTAAGGAGCTTGATCTACAACTCATGGTGATAACGCCAAGAAATGGTATCAACATTGTCGAGGGCTATGTATCGAGTCTGCACCTCCTTGAGAAAAACGAAGATGGAAGGACATCCAGGGTATCTGGTATGACAATAGAGGAGTACAGATGCTGACGCCTGTAGTAATAAAGGAAAAGGCTGTAAGAAAGTGGCCCGAATTCCGTGATCGGCTACTGAAAAGCCTTATCCTTGAAGACTCCACGCTCTTCTTCCCTCTTATAATCAGGGGAGATACATCCCTTCGTGATACCTTTAGTGAAAGCGCTGAAGCTTATTCGATACTCCTAAGCGAAAGTAAGGAGAAAAAGGGAAAGGGATATACCCTGATTTGGGAAAAGAAGAACATAAGGGGATATGGTACACAGTCAGTAATAAAGAGCATTTTTATAGAAACGGAAGAGGACTACTTCTTTCTAACCGGTAAAGAGGAAACAAAGACAGCAATATGCTCATGCATAAACGCTATTTCTCCTCTCTTCAATGATAAAAGTGCTCTTTACAATTGGGCAAGGTCCCATACGAAGGATATTGAGAGCCAATATATTGACTGGTCGGCAGTCGCCAAGACCATATCTTATTTTCTCGATCACAGGGATAACCGTTTGTACTACCTTAGGGAACTTCCCATAATGGTCCATACCAAGTTCATTGAGGAAAACGCTTCACTTCTTATATCCCTTTTCTCTGTTGTGACAGGTGAAACTTTCAACTCAAATAGATCTGAGGATGTATTCCGGCTAAAAAGAAAACCCCTCTTGATAAGATTTAGGATGAAAAGCAAAAGATGGACACGGGATGAAATGGCAATTCCCCTTACATCATTCTCCTTCCTTGATGAAGAAGAGGATCTTGCAGATATAAAACGTGTATTCATAATTGAAAACGAAGCAGTATATCTCTCATTTCCTCTAAGTGAAAATGATATCTGTGTTTTCGGAGGAGGCTTTCAGGCTGCAGTGCTTGAGGCTAAGTGGATGAAGAAAAGGGACATATATTACTTCGGAGACCTTGATGAGCATGGCCTTGAAATCCTCTCAATCTTCAGGTCCAGGTATCCAAAGGCGAAATCACTTATGATGGATATTGAAACATACTTGACCTTCAAGGATTACTGGGTAAAGGGCATAAGTGTTGAAAGTGAGAACGTCTTCTCAAATCTCACAAAAGATGAGATGGAACTTCTTAATATTCTACGTAGAAACGCCCCTGACCACAGCAGACTGGAGCAGGAAAGAATTTCTCAGGAATACATCCGAAAGACCCTAAGTAAGCTCAATTGAGCATGTATCAGGGGACCGCAATATAAGATCAGGTTGAAAAAGGTTGGAAAACTTGCAATGGAACGCAAAGAGTCCTTTAGGGGTTAGGAAACCTCCTCCTCGAAATCCTCCACAGATTCGAAGTTGTTCCTGCGTTTGTCTTAGAAGGTTTTCTGCTTCCATCCATCAAAGCATCAATCATTGTTGTAAAAAAATGAGTGATGTGTGGCTTTTATAGCCTAAGCAGAGTATGATGCCAACAACCATATGATAAGCGAGGATCGTATTAAGAGTTTAAAACCACCATTTGAGATTACGAATAATATGATTACCTCTCTTGCAGAAATTTTAGAGTTGGTCGGCAAACTGACTTTGGATTCAAATGGTAGGTAAATGACATGAATATTTAAAATCATAAGGTATATCTATTGATTGCAATTCCTGCTATAAACCCCCTCCTATCAGAGCTTATCTAACGGAGGGGGAAGAGTATTGATCCCAAATCGGTGATGGAAGAGCTGTCTAGTTATACCATCGCTGCGGTGGATGTAGCGCCAGGCATGTCATCGCTGACAACAATAAGTACTTCTTCTTCCTTATCGGTTTCTTTGGCCTTGGATGCTTCCATCCTATCTCTGATAGTCTCCAGCTTTGATATCTTGAGAGCTATGGTTCTTAGGCTGCTCTTCATTTTCTTCTGCTCAGCCTTCAGCCCTGATAGCTTCTCCGAAACTATAGACAGCTCCTTCATAAGAGCTTCTTTTTCAG
>JALFRH010000132.1 GCA_022785155.1 Spirochaetales bacterium | reverse complement strand
ACCATGAACTGAGAAAACTGACTCAAGGGGAGAGCATCAAAGATGAATAAGATAAACTGAAATCGGCCATCGAGTATTTGTATATAAGTTAAACTTAGAAGGCAGTGGCCCTCCATCCCTCCCTTCCCATTATTGCCATGGGGCACTAGATGGCATCCAATATATCGAAGGAAGAGAAACCAGAGCTATATATAGGAGGACTGGGAACTATAGACTCCTCCTCCTTTCCTTCTTCTCTTTCCTATGTAGCCCTGGGACACATCCATAGGAAAATGAATCTCAATGACTCAGGGACCATCTGTTACTCCGGATCTCCCATCCCATTTTCCTTTAAGGAAGGAAGAGACAGGAAAGTGCTGAAGCTAATAGATGTAGAGGAAAAGAATATTACTGTTTCAGATGTGGAAATACCTGTATTCAGAAATCTCTATCAGATCAAAGGCCATAAAGACTCCATTGAAAAAGAGCTGTCCAAACTGGCTGAAGATAAGAAACAGGGCTGGGTCTCCATAGAAATAACGGAAAGCGGAGTCTCTTCCTCCATTAGGACAATCAGTGAGAACATTACAAAAAACACTGGACTGGAAGTGATACACATAAAAGACACTACAGTATCAAAACGGCTTATGGAAAAGGAAGAAACCATAGAGAACCTGGAGAGCCTAAGCGAAGAGGATATATTTTTAAAGTTCTTGGATGAAAAAGAAATAAAGGATGAGAGAAAGGAAGAACTGTTATCACTATTGAGGGAAATAATGGCTTCTTTGAATGAAACGGAGGAATAATGAAAATACTAAGCCTGAAGTTCAAGAACATCAACTGCATGAGAGGGGAGCACTCCATAGATTTCACTGTCCCTGAATATGATGACTACGGTATCTTTCTCATTAGTGGTGATACAGGCAGCGGAAAGACGACAATTCTGGATGCCATATCCATTGCCCTATATGGCAGGACCTCAAGATTCAACAGATTGTCCAAAACATACAACCCTCTTATGAGTAAAGGGGAGGGTGAGATGTACAGTGAAGTGTGCTTCTCTTCCAAGGGCCATGTATATACATCCAAGTGGTCTCAGCGTAGAGCCAGGGGGAAAGCCGATGGGGAGCTCCAAGACATCAAGTGCTTCATCTATGATGAAAAGGGAAATGACCTGAGCAGCAAGAAAAATGAGTGGGAAGAGATTGTTGTAAGTAAGACAGGCCTCACCTTCGATAAATTCTCAAAGGCTGTAATGCTTTCCCAAGGAAAGTTCTCTGAGTTCCTGTCCATGGACGGCAAGAACAAAGCTGCAATGCTTGGAGATATTACAGGGACAGGTATCTACTCTGAAATATCGAAAAAAGTATATGAAAGGGCTAATAAAGAAAGTACAACACTGACATTTCTCAAATCAAGGCTCTCTGATTTCCATCTTTTATCTGAGGAAGAGATAAAAGAAAAAAGAGAGAGGATCTTAAGCCTTGAAAGTGATGTCAAAACACTGGAAAGCCATATATCCCTTCTTCAGGATGCCATCCAATATAGGGAACGAAAAGAGACCTTGAAGGAAAAAGAGACTCTTAGGGAAGAGATAAATGAAAGGATAAAGCCTCTTTTGGAGAATGAAGAAAGAGCCAATTCTTTATACATATCTTTCCAAAAAGAAAAAGAAGATAGGGAAAAACTCTTATTTGAAGTGGATGGTTTGGATAGGGATATTTCTTCCAGTCTCAAGAGTATCGAGGAGACTACAAATAAAATCTCCACCATATCCACGAGAATAATTAAAAAAGAACAGGAACTCTATAAGGCAAGAAGAGACATAGAAAAGATAGAGAAAGAGCTTGTCCTGGCAGATGAGTATCTTTCAAAGAATAAAGATGATGAAAACTTGGCATCCACCATTACAAAAGCTGAAGTCGTAATGAATCGATTGGCTTCTTTGAAGACAAAAGAAACCCAAGGAAAAAGGGAAATAGAGGAATACCATAGGAAAATAGAAGAAAAAGAGAATGAGAGGGACGACTCCAGGAAAGAATATGAAGAATCCCGATTGAAAGAAAGGGAAGAAGAGGAGAACCTTGAGGCTCTCAACGGCCAAAGGTCTTCTGTATTGAATGGAATTCTTCCTGAAGAGATCAAGAGTGAAATATAAAGACTACAAGATGAAATGCTGAAAGAACAGGCCTTCGTGGCACTGGAGGAAAGAAGAAAGGATCTAGTGGAGAACCAGCCTTGCCCTCTCTGCGGCAGCCTCAATCACCCATACTCGGATGAAGCTTTCATCAAGGAGCACAAAGCGGAAAACTCAAAGCTCGAAAATGAGATCAGAAGGCTGAGGAATCTGATGAACGCCCTTTCCCTTGTTGATGAAAAAATAAAAGATAAAGATAAAGAGCTGCGTGATATAAGAGAAAAAAACTGGCTATTCGCTATTTGTAGTGGGTAACCATCTCACATGATAGGCTGGAAACAAATATCAAG
>JALFRH010000131.1 GCA_022785155.1 Spirochaetales bacterium | reverse complement strand
TAGGTCACTTTCCCAATTGTAGAAGGCTGGGTTTACATCCCCTGAATATGAGAGAGAAACAAAAGGGGAAGAGATGGATGCACCGAAAGAAAAGGAATCACTCTCTATTCCATATCCCCCCGATAGAAGGAGGGAATATGTTTCCGTGGCGTCTTCCGTCATCCAGGTGACGCCCAGGAGAGGGGAAGGATCATAGAAAGACGAAAGAGGAAGACACAATGGAATCAAGGCGCCCTTTTTCATAGTGGAAAGAGGGTTATAAGAAAGGGAAAGACCATCGAAGGACACACTGTCATACTCCTCCTCCAGTCTTTCATATATCCCGAGGCCTACCTTTCCCTTTTCTCCCATTTCCAGTTTTTCGTAATCTTCCCTGGATATTGCACTATGGTCAAAAAACTGGGAGACAAAATATACTGTGTCCTCAAAGCGTACAGGGTAGTTGACTCCCCCTGTATACTCGGATGGGGAAAGATACATTGTCATTGTATCGCTTTCAATTTCACCATACTTCGGTAAGCCTCCCTCTTTATTCTTTTCCAAATATGAAAAGGAAATAAGGGAAGAAGATGAAGCAGAAAGGGAAGAAAAGACAATATCCGGGTCTGTATCCAGGAGATATAGATTATAATCCCTATCCAGATAAGCAATCTTCTCTTCTCCTTTACGGGACAAAAGGAAGAAGACACCATCATCGTTTGATGTAAACTCATGGATAGTTACATCTCGCCCCAGGTCCATTACCTTCTGGCTTTCTTCATCCATAATCGTCAGATATGTGATTCTATCTACAGTCGATGCAAGAACAAGATTGGTGCCTAGGAAAGCACCGTCATAGTACCCATCGTACTTCGCACATCTTTCCCCCTCCCTGTTATAGATGGAGACATAGCTCTCTTTACCGTTGACATAAGGAAGAAGGAACTCTCCTTCCCTGCTAATGCTTAGATCCGGTAAAGCGGAGTAGAAAGACAATACCCTCTCCTCCTTCCCCCCTAGTTTTATGAGAGCTTCCTTTGAGGAGGAAAGGGCGTAGACCTCGGAGTCAAAGATAACAAGATCGGAGTAACTTCTACTTTCCTCAGTCATTATGGTGGGGTAAGAATACTCTTGGGGAGTTTCCATGTCATCAAGGAAACGGTTCCAATCAGACCACAGTTTATTTGAGAAAACAGAAGAGTAACCGTTTTGGGGGAAGGATAATAGATTCTTTGAAATCTTGGTATAGAAAGACGCCAAGTCCCTCTCTCCATACCGTCGGGCCATCCACTTGTTGAAGGCTCCTCCATAGACATACCACATGTTTCCACCAGGCATTATGTCCCTTCCGCCTGAGGCATCCATATATGAAATATCCTTTCCTTCGATCTTGGCCTGTATCAAGGGAGTATAGAAAAAAGGATCGTTGAGCCTTCCTCCCCCATCCATGGATTCCGTGAATACGGAAATGCCTTCCTGCATAAACAAAAGCATATGCAGATTTACGCTTATATTGGCCCAGTCTCCAAAGATTTGTGTCATAAAATCCCCAAACCCGGATTTGATGGAAAAGGTAAAGGCGTGGGTCAACTCATGGAGGAATGTCATATAAAGAGTATTCTCCGTGTTGTCAAGGGTATGGTGGACAGGTGCATCATAGATGACGATTCTATTATACGGAAAGGAAGTGTAGTAGGCATTGTAGACCTTCTCTTCCGGCTCTATGTAGACAGGAATGAAAAGAAAGGGATCCTCCTTAAAGAAATGGACAAGGCTCGTATATGCATTCTCGGCAAAGCTATAGATTTCTTTTGCAGCGTTTTCAGTCCTTTCATCGTAGATTATCTTGAAGTGCCTGGTTTCAACTACTTTTGTTTCCACTGCAGACAAAGAGAATATACAGAAAAGGAATACTAGAAGTGAGGATAATCTCTTTTTAAGCTTGTTCATTCTTTGATTATCCGACTATTGGAAAAAAAGTACACCCTTGGCTTTGATTTTCTTATTCTTAGTGATATCTTTTCTTCCATGATATTCGATTCCCATTTT
>JALFRH010000056.1 GCA_022785155.1 Spirochaetales bacterium | reverse complement strand
CCACCAATACTACAAATATTACACCCATAGCCAGAACCAGCTTTCCCCAGGCTATGATTCCTATTTTCAGGGCTTCCATAAAACTATCCATATTATCTCCTTATCCAATAAGTGAAAGTATTATTCCTCCAGCCAAGACAGAACCTATCTGTCCTGCAACATTTGCCCCCAAAGCAAAGGGAAGCAGGTGATTCTGTTTGTTGTACTGGATTCCTATCTTCTCTACGACCCTGGAACTCATAGGAAATGCAGATAGACCTGCGCCTCCTATAAGAGGGTTCACCCTCTTTTCCTTAGGAAGGAAAACATTGACTATTTTCAGGAACATTACACCTGTAATGGTGCCCAGCACAAAGGCAAGTAACCCAAAGGCCATTATCATCAGCGTCTCTTTCCTTAGAATCAGCTCACCCTTCATTAGCGGAGCCATTGACAGGCCTAGAAGAAGGGAAATCAGGGGAGTGAGAATATTCTGGGCTGCAGAAGAGAGTGAATCCAAGACTCCACACTCCCTGATCAAGTTTCCGAACATCAACATACCCACCAAAGAAGCTGAGTCAGGAGCCACCAAGGAGGAAATGATGGTTACGGCCACAGGGAATATTATCTTTGTGGCTTTTGTTGCGGAAGTGGCAGTGTACGTCATCTGCATTTCCTTCTCTTTTCTTGTCGTCACACTCTTCAATACAAGGGGCTGTATTATTGGTACCAAAGCCATATATGAATATGCTGCAATAAGTATGGAAGCCATGAACTGGGAGTGTAGTCTTTCTGAAACGAGAATTGCAGTAGGACCATCGGCAGCTCCTATGATGGCTATGGAAGCGGCATCGTTGATAGGGAACAAAAGGGAAGCCACCATCAGCGTAATGAATACTCCTCCCTGTCCGGCAGCCCCTACGAAAATAAGCCAAGGCTTCTGTAGAAGAGGACCGAAGTCTATCATGGCTCCGATTCCAATAAAGAGGAGAAGCGGGAATACTTCATAGCCTTCTATTCCAAACTCATAGAGCCAAGTGAGGATTCCCTTTTCTCCCACCACCATTGACCCAGGAATATTGGCAAGTATTGCACCAAATCCCATGGGCAAGAGAAGTGTAGGCTCCATCTTGTGTCGAATGGCCAGATAAATTAAGACCATTCCTATTACCATCATTGAGAAAGAATAAATTAGATTAGTCTCCATGGAACTATTATTAATAATGCCAAATAGTAAAGGCAAGAACCCCAAGGGGAGCCTTTCCTTTGCAATGGACAGGAGCAATGTATTGTTTAAGAGGGATGGATAGTTATACTTTTTCCTTTTTTGTTGTTATATTTCTCTTTTAGAGAATTATGACTCTCGAGGAGAATGAAATGGCAAAGGCTAAAACACCTATTACTCTGCTCTGTGGATATCTTGGAGCAGGAAAGACCACACTTTTGAATAAAGTCCTTAATAATCAGGAAGGATATAGGGTCGCTGTTATTGTCAACGACATCGGTGAAATCAACGTAGATGCTTCTCTTATAGCTAAGGGTGGCCATGTTACTGATACCAGTGACATTGTCCCTCTCACCAACGGTTGTATCTGCTGTACCCTAAAAAGCGAGATGACAAAAGGCATTGAGAAGATGATCTCCAAAGGACTCTATGATTATATTCTCATTGAGGCCAGCGGTGTCTGCGAACCGATGCCTATTGCACAGGAACTGGAGCTTGTAAAAAACGGTTATCTTGATAACGTTGTCGGTGTTGTGGACGCTGCACGTCTTGTCGATGAGTTTGCTTCAGGTGAGAAGCTTTTGAAAAAAGATGAAATCGAAGAAGAAGATATCGAAAGCCTTCTTGTCCAGCAGATAGAGTTCTGCTCAACCTTGGTGATCAACAAAATAGATCTTGTTTCAAAAGATGAACTCGATAAAGTAAGAATGGTTGTCAATGCACTCCATCCGGGAGCAAAGGTCATCGAGACCAGCCAAGGGGATGTGGAAGTAAAGGATATCCTCAATACCCGTTCCTTCGACTTCGATGAAGTCTATGAAAGCGCAGGTTGGTGCCAGGCTCTTTCAAAAGAGGGTGAGCTTGGAGATGAAGAGGATGAAAACAATCCTGACCATGAGCATCACCATGACCATGATGAACACGAGGAGCATGAGCACCACCATGACCATGACGAGCATGAAGACCATGAGCACCATCATGACCATGATGAACATGAAGAACATGGACATCACCATGATCACCATCATCACCATGAGCATCGCCACGAAGGGGAAAGCGAGGATGAATATGGTATCGGCACCTTCATTTATTATAGAAGAACACCATTTGACAGAGAGAAACTCCGCGCCTATGTTCCTTCCTGGCCAAAGAACATAATCAGATGTAAGGGAACAATCTGGTTCAGCGATGAGGATGATATGGCCTATGTCCTTGAAACCAGCGGCCGTCAGCTCTTATGCGGGGCATATGGAAAATGGGTTGCAACCGCTCCCGAGTTTGAGAAGAAGAGACTCCTGGAAGAGAATCCTCAGATTGCAGCGGATTGGGATGAGAAGGTTGGAGACAGAATGGTAAGACTTTGTATCATCGGTCGCAACCTCGATAAAAAAGCAATAGCCAAAGAGCTTGATGAACTCTTGGCAAAGTAAAATAAAGAGTAAGGCTGGAGAGAGATTTCCGGCCTTATTCTTTTATTTAATATTCATTTGGTGTCATTGTGTCATTTTGATTTTTGACTCATAATTTTTACAAATGAAATTCATCCTTTCCTATATGAAAAAGACCTGGTCTTTCATTCTGTTGACCATGGTCATCAAGTTCATCGGCACATTTTTGGAACTTTTGATTCCTTATGTGCTGGAATATATAATAGACGTTGTGGCACCCACAAAATCATTGAAGATGGTTTTGGTTTGGGGTGGTGTAATGATAGTCCTTGCCATTCTCTGCAGATTATTCAACAAAACTGCAAACCAGAGGGCAGTAACATCTGCCAGCAAGAATATTTATAGATTAAGACAGGATTTATTTGAGAAGACCATATATCTTAGCTCCGATGTCATAGACCATATAACCCTTCCATCCCTCATTTCAAGGCTTACCAGCGATTCTTATAATATCCTGTCTTTCATGCAGAGCTCCCAGACTTTGGGGGTAAGGGCACCTATCCTCTTGTTGGGAGGTTTCATCGTCACCTTCTCTATGGACAGGGGCATGGCGATGATTCTTGCTGTCATGGCACCTCTGATAATTGCCATAGTGGTCTTTATCTCCCGTAAAGGTATTCCCCTATACACCTCTGTACAAAAGAAGCTGGATGAAGTTGTCAGGATAATGCGTGAGAATATTTCAGGTATCAGGGTCATAAAGGCCCTTGGTAAGGAAAAGAGAGAGAGCCACCACTTCGAGATGGCGGACAAAGATATGGAGAAGAGCGAAATAAAGGCAGGCTTTACCATGGCTCTTCCCACTTCCATAGTCAAAGTGTTTATGAATATAGGCCTTGTCCTTGTTGTCATCATAGGAGCTATAAGAGTATCTGAAGGGACTATGAAACCAGGAGTCATCCTTGCCTTTCTCAGCTACTTCCAAATGATTATGATGGGTGTCCTGACCCTCAATAGATTCTTTTTGATGATGAGTAAGGCCAATGCCTCCTCCATGAGAATAAAGGATACCATGGATTCCATCTCTTCACTGTCAATAACAGAGGAAGAGAGTGGAAATGAGAAAGCCAAGGAAGGATACATAGTATTTGATGATGTCTCCTTCTCTTATGATGGGGCGTCCAATGCCGTCAGCCATATATCCTTCTCTTTGGAGAGAGGAAAGACTTTGGGTATAATCGGAGGGACAGGCAGTGGAAAGAGCACCATCATCAACCTGATGATGAGGTTCTACGATCCACAGAAGGGCAATATATTTGTAGACGGAAAGAATATAAAGAGCTACGAACTACCTTCCTTAAGAAGACACTTCGGTGTTGTTTTCCAGAATGATTTCATTTTCCATGATACCATTTCATCCAATATAAAGATGGGCCGTAATATTTCCGACGAGGATATGAAGAAAGCTGCAGAGAATGCCATGGCAGCTGAGTTCATAGAAAGATATGAAGAGGGATATGAGCACTATTCTGCAATCCATGGTGCCGCTTTTTCCGGTGGACAGAAACAAAGACTTCTTATTTCCAGGGCTCTTTCAGGAGATTCTCCTGTAATTGTCTTGGATGATTCTTCATCTGCCCTTGACTACCGTACAGACAGTATGGTCAGAAAGAACATTCTTTCCAACCATAAATCATCTTCCTTGGTCATTGTTGCAGAGAGAGTAAGCGCAGTTATGAACGCAGACGAGATATTGGTGCTCCATAATGGTGAGATCATAGGTAGGGGCAGGCACGACCATTTGATGGAGAGTTGTGATGAATATAGGGATATATATCAGACTCAGATGGGGGAGGCGAGAGAATGAACTTATCGAAAATGATTCAAAAGCGTCCCAAGGATACCAAGGGTACTTTGATTAAACTGTATAAGACTCTATTGCCCTTCAAGGTCCTTATCATCTTTGTGGTGGTTCTTTCCATTTTCTCTTGTGTCCTCTCCCTTTTGGGACCATATTTCTGTGGAGAAGCAATCAACGAAGTGGAGAAGGGGCCTGGGATGATAGATTTCTCCATTGTATGGAAGTGGGCCGTAATGATGCTGGTTTCATATCTCTTTTCAGAGGTAGTATATCTGACCATCAACCTGATAATGGTAAGTGTTTCGAAGAAAACTGGTTATATTCTACGAAAAGAGTGCTTTGAAAAGCTCCATAGACTTCCTGTCTCAGTCTTTGATGACAACAGTGCAGGAGATATTCTAAGCCGTATTTCCTATGACGTGGATGTTGTAGCTACATCCATTCAGACTGATATTTCCCAGATCATCACTACGATAATCACAGTATTGGGTTCTTTCTTCATGATGCTGAAGATATCTCTCCCACTTTCCTGTATTACAATGGTCACCCTTCCCGTCACCATCATCTATACTATCCATATCAAGGGTATAACTCGTCCCCTCTATTCAAAGAGGAGTGAGAAATATGGAGAGATGAATGGTTTTGTCGAAGAAATGTTTTCAGGGGAGAAGACAATCCAGGCCTATAGCTATGAAGAGAATGTATCGAAGGAATATGCTAAAATAAACAAGGAAGCCTCCGATGCATACTTCAATGCAGACGTAAGGGGTGTAACCATCGGACCCACCATGGGAATGATGAATAACCTGTCCCTGGCCCTGAACGGTATGATAGGATCAATCCTCTATATGTTTTCTTTCGCCACCTTGGGACAGCTTTCTTCCTTTATCCTCTACTCGAGAAAGTTTGCAGGTCCTATAAACGAGCTGTCCAATATTATGAACGAGATATTCTCAGCCCTTAGTGCGGCTGAAAGAATCTACTCTTTCCTCGGAATGAAAGAAGATCCTGAAGATGCTCCTGATGCCATAGAGCTTACCTCCGGAGAGGGAAGAGTGGAGCTGAGGGATGTTTCCTTCTCATACTCCACTGAAAAGGAGATTCTCCACTCTGTCTCCTTCTCCACCGAAAAGGGTAAGACTCTCGCCATTGTAGGAGAGACCGGGGCAGGTAAGACCACCATCATTAATCTTCTGATGAGATTCTATCGCCCACAAGGGGGGAAGATACTTATTGACGGTATAGACAGTGCCAAGCTTACAGACCGCTCTTTGAGAAGCCAGTTTGCCATGGTTCTCCAGGATACCTGGCTTTTCAGGGGAACTGTCTTGGAAAATATAGCCTACGGTAGGGAGGATGCTACCAGAGAGGAAGTGGTAGAAGCTGCCAAGAAAGCAGGAATCCACCATTTCATTACGACTCTGGAGAAGGGATACGATACTGTCATAAGTGAAAATGGAGGGAATATTTCCAAAGGCCAGAAGCAGCTTTTGACAATTGCACGTGCATTCTTATCCAAGGCACCTGTGTTGATTCTGGACGAAGCCACCAGCAACGTAGATACCTCTACAGAAAAGAAGGTTCAGGAAGCCATGACGGCGCTTATGAAGGGAAGAACAGCCATTGTCATAGCCCATAGGCTTTCAACCATTGAAAACGCTGATGAAATTATAGTCATGAGCCATGGGTCTGTTGTTGAAAAAGGCACTCATTCTTCCCTTTTGGAAAAGAAAGGTGCCTATTACAACCTCTATAGATCACAGTTCGCCTGATAATCAGTCTTTTCCTTTATTTTCCGGCGACTCTTCATTCATATTTACCTGGGGGATGAAGGATGAGGCTATCTTGCCTTTTCCCCTGGTCTTTACATATATAAAGCCTAATATTGAGAAGACTACGGCTCCTATGAAGTTTACGAAAAGGTCCTTCATGGTATCTATGATACCTATGTCCAGATATCCTCCAAGGCCAAGGCTTTCCTGGGATTGGTCGCTGTGGACAATGATGACATCATCTATATCCTTGACCTTCACCACCTTGTTGGTTCTGGTTGCATCCAGTTCTACCGTATTGATTTGTCTGACTATGGTGTCTTTCTGCATATCTGTTCCAAAGAAGTGGTCTGCAGAGAACTCGAAGAATTCCCAAAGGACTCCAATGGTCATGGAGAAACAGAAGGCGACTACAGCAAGAAAGAGGGGGGAGAGCTTAAAGGTAAAGCGTTCGTCCCTGTTGAAGAGATCTACAAGGGCGAAGCCTACAGCTGCACACAAGAAGCCGTTTATGGTATGGAGGGCTGTATCCCAGTTTGGAACCCTGATATAGAAGGAAGAGATTTCCCCCAGTATTTCTGCAG
>JALFRH010000050.1 GCA_022785155.1 Spirochaetales bacterium | reverse complement strand
CAAATGGTTGAAAAGAAGGTAAATTGAGGTTTTGGAAAAAGTGCTGAATTCTTTTGGTATTTTTGCTGATTTCCTATTGCAAAAACACATTCGCTGACTTCATCGAATGTGAAGACGGAATGGAAGAGGCGTTCTTGGAGTGTGAAAAAGAAAGGGATCTGTACAACATAGTTGCATCCCTTCCAAGAAGGGACCGCTTCATCGCCCTGCATTCCTTCGTCATCTTTGGAGCAAAACCGATGGGAAACAAAGAGATAGCGGAAATACTAGTGTGTACTCCCAACACTGTAGTCAACCGAAAAAAGCCATTACGGCGAGAATAAGGGAGATCTTGATGGAGTGGACCTCTTAATGGGTTTAAATAAAATCAAAAAAATATTCCTATTTAGGATTCAAATATTGAAAATTATGTGGATATACATTTTATTATGAATTCTTTTTATATTATTCTTTTTTTCTTGGAATGAGATGAAAAATTATAAAATATTTTTTTAAACAAAAGTGCCATGAAGAGTTACCAACATGGTACTGTATAAGATCAATAACTTTAATCGTAGATGTTATTTAGTCTCAAGAATCTTTTTTACCTTTTCTAATGGTTCATCAGTTTTTTTTGAAATATCTTCTGCTGATGCTCCTAATGAGTGCATATATTTTATAGATTTAATCTTAAAAGGCTCCATAAGTCTTTCATGCATTTTCTGTTCCTCATAACACATCTTTCTTACCTCCTCTTCTGTAAATACTTCCTTTCTTCTCTTCTCCATATCTTTGTTCTTCAACTTCACATTCCCTGGAACCAGGAGGTCGCTGAATATGTCTCCAAGTGCATCGTTGCGCTTTGAGAGCTTTTCCGTGTTCAACAACATAATAACACCATCCGCCTCCTCGGGAAAGAATTCTTCATCCATCTCTTTGTCATGGTAGTCTGGCTTCATAGAGTATCTTATGGATTCTGTGTCTCTGAAGCCGTCCCATATCTTGTACTCCTTTTCTGTTTCCCTAGGGTTCAGGAGGACAAAGAGATAGCATTTCCTTCCTTTCGCCTTCTTGATTTGCAGGTGCCTCTCGTCCTCCCATCTTCTGAATACAACTTCTTCTCTCTTCTCGTTCCAGTTCTGCATCTCAACCCAAATGTTTTCGCCATCCACCATCTCTATCTCGATGTCAGTGATTCGTGCTCTTCCTTTGTCGTGGGCCGCATACTTCTGGACCATCACGTTCTTGATTGACTTCACTCCGGGGATGTAGTGTTGGATGATGGTCTCAAGAACATTCTTCGTCTCAGGCGTAAGGTCGCCGAAGAACCTGTTGAACTTGACGTCGGAGGAAAGGGAGAGTCTTCTTATTTCTTCCAGTATTTTTGGATCAATATCTTTGTCCACATTTTTCTCCTTATACCTCTATAACGCGAAAAAAGCTGATTTTGTCGAAAAATAAGGAATTGGTAGGTAGTGTGTCTCTTATTAAAGGTGTTTAATCATGCTTTTCCTGTATTAGGAGAAATAAATACTGTGACTAGTGTAATGCAAAAGGGCAGAATGATGATTGATTAGTATTCATCATCGTCTTCGTAATCTTCATCGACATCTCGTTCATCTTCCCATATGTTGATCTCTTCTATTCCTGTTGGTCCGTCATCAAAGATAATCTCATAGTTCATATGATTCTCTTTATTGTAATAGATGAGGCCTAAGCCTGAAGATACACTTTCAGCTTGATAGCAATCCCAAAGGATATCATCAGTTGCGTAGCTTAATAACAGGTAATCGACTTCTCCATCCGATTCCATCATATCATGAATGACTCTTTCGATTCTGTAGCAGATGTTTTCATAGTCTGTGTCTACATCGCCTTCTGCCTTTTCCATTTCCTCATAGCTCATCATTTCATTTCTATCCATGCGATTCTCCTTTATATCTACTTATAGTGTTGCTTTGACATTCAACAAATATAATTCGGGTTTCTTCTTTCTTTTTATATTAATGATGAGAGTGAATTATATATATTTAGTGATTAAAGAAAATAAAACAAAAGAATAGTTGACAATTAACGGTACTAAAAATATGATTAAGTAAGATAAAACAGTTAAGTGAGATTTTTTATTATTTTGTTGTCGTCGTGTGTGGCGGCGAAAAGGAGATCTTATGTTTGTATTTATATCTAATGTCGCTTTGATGTGATTGTTAATGGAATTTGATTTTTGTTTTTTATATCACTCTTCTCCACAACTTTGGGTGGGGTGGATTTGTGTTGGTTTATTGTTAGTCTTTATGGAGGTAAATATGGGTAAGTATGATTTGGATTCTCTGGCATTGGAAGCAAGAAAAGACAATAGGGCATTCAGGGCTCTATTGGAGGCGTCGGAGTATATTATCAAGAGAGAAGTATCTAGATTTGCTACAGGTAGTAATTCCTGCCATTATGATGAATACCAATCTGAAGCTATTGCATCACTTTATAATAACCTCTATAAATTCGACCAGGAGAAGGGAGCCTTCTCTTCCTTTATCTCCCGCTGTATAGATCAGGCAATTATAGACTACATAAGAGAAAAGCAGAATGTCATGAGTATTGGTTCCACAAAACTCAATGAAATCAAGAGCCTGAATAAAGCAAGAGCAAGGATCAAAGAAGAAGGCCTTGATGATACTGATGATAACTTAATGAAGTACTCAGGCATAAGCTCCAAAAAGACACTGGCGACTGTCAAGTGGGCTGAGAGAGTCAACGGTACTCTATCCTTGGATAACATGTTGAATGATAAAGATGATTCTTCTTTCTTGGACTTTGCCGGAGAAGATTCCTTTGAAGATAGTGTTTATCAAGAAGAAAAGATCAGTGCTCTCTATAAAGCCATCTCAAATCTCAATAGGGAAGAAAGAAACATCATCGTCTACTCCTATGGACTATTGGGAAAAGAAAAGATGTCCAATAAGGAAATGGCAAAGATATTGAAAGTATCAGAAAACACAATCGTCAATAGAAAGAATGCCATCAAGGCAAAAATAAAAATCATGATGGAATCTTGGGCCGCTTAAGGCTGATTAAACTATTTAAAACATGTAGACCCCTTCTTTTGTGAATGATAAACTAAACTAAATCTGGAGGCAGGATTTGAAACTAAAAGATATTGCTGAAGATATTATTACCGGTGTCCTGACAAGGCGTGTAGTATATGATGGAGAAGAGAATAATCCTTCCTTGCCGAACGGCAAGATTCTTGTTCCAAAGGCTATAAACGATGGCCTTATAGACCACTCTCTTTTACAAAGTGTAAAGCTGGATAGGGAAGTGAAAGATAAGTTCTACACAAAAATGGGCGACGTAATAATGAAGCTCTCCACTCCTTATGACAGCTGCTCTATAGATAGGGAAGAAGACGAAGGCCTTATTGTTCCTTCTTTTTCCGTGATTATCAGGGGCATAGGTGTTAAGTATAACCCATACTTTATTATGGCATTCCTATCGTCCAAGTATGCTTGGAACCAGATTGAGAGACTTAGAAGCGGAAGAGTTTTGACTATCTTAAGTAATGAGTCTGTAGCGGAATTGGAGATTCCTGAATTCAGTGAACCGGAAATAAAGAGAATAAGCGAGAGGTATAAAAACTATCTGGAGTTCAAACGGATATCTTCTGAGATAATGAAATTGGAAAAAGAGAGAAATGATGTATTGGTCTTCTCTAAGGAGGCGTCGGTATGACATTAGATAGAAACATCAACCACTCTTTTTCGGAAAGAGAATCTTTTATTGAAAAAGCGATGGGACTCCATAATCACATCGCTTCCCATGAGTGCTGCGGCCTCGATATAGTAGGTAAGCTCATCGTCTATCTCTTCTTTGTTTATCTTACAGGCGAAGATAAGAACAAAGAAGAAAACGAGAATAGAATAGATATTGCCAAAGGCCTGGGGTATAAAGAGTTGACGGAGCTGGCCTATAGAGCTAGATGGATAGAGAAGAATTGTGGAATGGAAGATTATGAGATATTCTCATTCATCAGTTCCCTTCGTGATAAGCTTAGCCAAAACCTGAAAGAAGAACTCTTTAGAGGCAATGTGGAGTCTTCCAACTCATTCTTTTCTTCTTGTGGCTTTGAGATAGAAGTTGATGAGATATATGATCTCTTGGCTTTTATCTGGAGAAGAAATATTTCAAAGCATTATACAGATGACGAAGTCAGACTTTCTCAATCTATTCTATCTATAACCCATGGTGATTATATTCTCGTCGAGTCCAAAACTCTTCCTGGCCTCTTCATGTCTATTGGTAAAGATAAAGAGTGTGATGTTCTGTTTTCAATTGATGACATCTATGAAAGGACTCTCTCAAAGATGCTTTTGATAATGACAGTTGAGAGAGAAAAACTAAGTAGATATAGGTTTGTTGGACAGATTACAGGAGAAGATAGCTTAAAAAATAAAAATAACAACGGGTTGGAATATCCAAATAAAGTATTGTCATTCTCCGTTCTTAACGTAGGTATGAGAGTGATCCGTGAATCCAACTCTTCCTTGGGTGATGGTTTTTCAATGATCAAAGCCTTGATCGAAAGAGGCTCAAAGGCTCTATTCTTTGTATCCGCAACTCTGTTGTCCTTTGGTAAGGGACTTGCAAATAAGATTAGAAAAGAGGTCTTCAATATTAATTCTTCTCTCTCTGTTCTTTCTTTTGATAGAAGGTTCTCTAATATTATTTCCATTGATGGAAGCAATAAGAGTGAAGAAGTTTTGATGCTTAATCTTGATGAAGTTGATATTGTCTTTGATGATGTTACTTGCTCTGAAATCGCAGCTTCAATTTCTGGAGACGAAGAAAACGCAGGAGATCTCAAGGGTAGGGCAATGCGGATAAAGAGAGACACAATAGAAAAAGACGACTATATGCTCTATCCTCCATACTTTATCAAGAAGGAGGTTGGAGAAATAAGAGGACTCTCTGAGATCGATGAAAAGCTTGAGGA
>JALFRH010000047.1 GCA_022785155.1 Spirochaetales bacterium | reverse complement strand
TCTCCAATCTTCATCCACCAAGACTCCCACCACCATTGCGCTTTCTTTTGTGGCTGCTGATAGATAAGCCGTGCCTATAAGCTTATGTTTCACCCTATAGCCACAGGCTGCATAGGGGTACTCCATCTCTTCTTCCATGCCATATGCCCAAGACTCTCTCTTTTCTTCCGTTTCAAAGCCGTTGGAGAAGCCTTTGTCTTTCGAATAGAGCTCTGCTGTTTCAAGAAAGTCTTCGAAAGTAAGAAGGAAAGACAAGTTGTCGCTACGCTTCACCGTTTTGATGAAGCTCTCTTTTGTAATCGCCATCATGGGGGTGTATGTCGTTTCCCATTCCCCCTTCAGTTTCCCTTCCAATGGGAAAAGAGCCTTCTTGGGGCCGTTGATGGACAGGGGATTCTTTTCATGGATAAAGGCTGCTACTTCGTCGCTGTCATATTCGCCGTAGGAGAAAAGGACGAAGCATGTCTTCTTGAACCACATCATCAATAAGCCTTCCGTATGGAATACTTTGTAGTCTTTTTCGATTTTATAGAGTTTGAAATCATTGAGAAAGAAAAGATTAAGGCTAGGGTCTTCCTCCAACAGGAGAATAAATTTTTCTATTTCCGGATAAGTGAGTTCTTTTATCATGTTCAATTTATATTCCAGTCTTTCAATTTCATCAATGTTTATCTATAATTGTTTCTCGTATGAAAAAAAGATTAATCACTTCAGCATTACCATATGTAAACAATATCCCTCATTTGGGAAACTTGACACAGGTTTTGAGTGCAGATGTATTTGCCAGATTCTGTAGATCAAAAGGATATGAAACCCTCTATATCTGCGGCACCGATGAATACGGCACAGCCAGTGAGACCAGGGCCCTTCAGGAGGGTGTGACTCCAAGGGAACTCTGTGACCGATATCATGCCATCCATCGTGAAATCTACAAGTGGTTCAATATCAGCTTCGATTATTTTGGAAGGACAAGTACACCTCTCCAGACAGAGATTGTCCAGCACATCTTCAATCAGGTCGATAAGAACGGATACATCAGCGAGAAAGAATCCGAGCAGCTGTATTGTCCTGAATGCAAGAGATTCCTTGCCGACAGATATGTAACAGGTACTTGTCCTCACTGTGGAGACACAGGAGCCAGAGGGGATCAGTGTGATAAGTGTGGAACTCTCTTGGATCCTACAGAGCTTATTGAGCCAAAGTGCTCTGTCTGCGGCCATACTCCCATAGTAAAGAAGACAAAGCATCTTTACATTAACCTTCCCAAGGCCCTTCCGCAGCTTCAGGCTTGGATGGAGAAGGCTTCTGTGGATGGTTTCTGGGCCAAGAATGCTGTGCAGATCACAAACTCCTGGATCAGGGACGGCCTTCAGGAAAGATGTATAACCCGTGACCTAAAGTGGGGTATTCCTGTACCTAAGAAGGGTTATGAAGACAAAGTCTTCTATGTATGGTTCGATGCACCTATTGGCTATATCTCAATTACAGCCAATGCAACTGAGAACTGGGAATACTGGTGGAGGGATCCTGAGAACACAGACCTCTTCCAGTTCATAGGAAAAGACAATATTCCTTTCCATACTGTAATATTCCCTTCATCCCTCCTTGCCACCGGTGAGAAGTGGACGATGCTCCACCATATGTCATCCACGGAGTATTTGAACTATGAAGGTGGAAAGTTCAGTAAATCCAGAGGTATCGGAATCTTCGGCAACGATGTCCAGGAGACAGGAATTCCTGCAGATGTCTGGAGATTCTATATGTTCTACAATAGACCTGAGAAGCAGGATTTCACCTTCACTTGGAAAGACTTCCAGGAGAAGATCAACAAAGAGCTTATCGGTAATCTCTCAAACCTCGTCAATAGGACACTTACCTTTGTCAAGAGGTTCTATGACGGCAACCTTGGAGAGGGTGCTTTGGACGAAGACCTTGTTTCCCAGATCCTGGAGAAAGAGAAAGAGATTACAGATAGCTTGGAAAGGGCAGACGAAAGGGATGCTCTAAGAGCCATCTTTGCTCTCAGCGATATCGGTAACAAGGCTTTCCAGGCTTCAGAGCCATGGAAGCTGAGAAACGAAGATCCAGAGAAGGCTAAGGCTATTCTCAGGACTCTTGTATATCTTATCAGGGATCTTGGTGTAATGGTCACTCCATATATGCCTTCCACCGGTGATAAGATCCTGTCTTTCGTTTCTTCACCATCAGCTGTTTGGAAGGACTGTGGTGATTTCTCCGGAGAGATCCATATTGGTGACATCTCCCTCCTCTTTGAGAAACTTGAAGACAAGAGGGTGGAGGAACTAAGGGAAAGATACTCCGGTAGTCAGAAAGATAGGGAAGAAAAGAAGGCTGAAGAGCCAAAGAAGACAGAAAAAAAGAATAAGGACGAAGGAAAAATGGACGAGTCAAAGTCATTGTTGGAGAATTGGGCTGAAAAAGTAATACTCAAGGTCTCAAAGATTATTGAATGCGAAAAGCATCCTGAAGGTGACAAGCTTTATATTCTTAAGCTTGATTGTGGTGAAGAGGAACCAAGACAGATCGTTTCTTCTATTGTTCCTTACTATAAGAAGGAAGAGCTTATGGGAAGAAACATTGTATTGGTATCCAACCTTAAGCCAGCCAACTTCAGAGGTGTAAAGAGTTACGGAATGCTTCTCGCCGCTTCCGATGCCGCTGATGAAAGCCACTCTACATGTGAGCTTATCTTTGCAGATGAGCTTCCTGTCGGAACAGTATTGGAGTATGAGGGACAGGGAGAAACACAGAAGATCACCACATACCTTAAGGCCGACCACTTCTTTGCTCTCCCAATGAAGACAATTGACGGTTATGTAACTGTAGATGGAAAGAAAATCGGTAAAGACGGTGTCTATCCAAGAGTCAGCAAGTACGTCAATGGAAATGTTGGTTGATATGGTATTGACTAGAGATAGTCAAATAATCATAATGGAAGGGTAATTACAAAAATCCAATTGGAATAAGGAGACCTCAAGCATGCCTTGCGGAAGAAAGAGAAAAAAGCATAAGATTGCTACTCACAAGAGAAAGAAAAAGCTCAGAGCAATGAGACACAAGAAAAAGTAATCATGCTTAATTAAGATGCCACTGGTCAATGTATCGGTGGCTTTTTTTATTGCTCCACCGGTGCTACTCTATAGATAGAAGGATTTGGATGAAGAAAACAGTTGTTCTATGTTTGCTTGTTATCTTTTGCTTTGGCTTATTGTTCTCAGAGGGTAGTGCTGAGACCACTGTCTTCCAGGAAAAAAGTCATTATGCTGTCGTCACTGATGGAGCCATGGAGAAAAAGGTTCTTAGTGGTGCAGATCTTGCCAGAGCTAAGTATTATCCCTATCTGCAGGTGGATGTATTACGAATAAACAACACCTTCGAAACCGAGGCCCTGATACTAAGCGCAATATCCAGCGGCTATGACTCCATATTTTCCATTGGAGGAAGCGAAGAGATAATGAAAAATCTCTCTCTTCTCTATCCTGACTATGATTTCGTCTCCTATTCCGACACGCTGTCTTCTTCTTTACCTTCCAATTATACAGAGTTTTACCTTGATCTATATCCAACTTCATATTTATGCGGAGTAGCAACCTCGTTTCTTTCCTTCACTGGAAAAATCGGCGTGATAGTAGACTCCAGCTATCCTTCCTCCTACCTTGAGGGATTCTTAAAGGGCCTTGGAAAAGAAGGAATAAACACCAGCGTAGATATCTATTACATAGAAAAAGATACTCCCTCTTTTACAATAGGTGCAATTGCAGATTCCCTATACTCCGAGGGTTCGGATATTGTTTTCACGCTTATTGGAGAAAGGGCGGAATATGTTATTGAAAAGGCAGAGGACAGGGGAGGTTATATAATAGTGGGAGACTATCATCACCAAAATAAAGGCCCGGTATTATTCTCTGTAAATATAGATTTGGAGAAAATAACATCCACTTTGATAGAAAGGATCAAGGACGGGGCGGAAAGGGGAAGAAGCTATAGCCTAAGCCTCAGGGATGGTGTGGTGGATCTCTCTTGGTTTATAGACGAAAAGGAGATGTATTCCTTATCTCGGGAAATGATGGACATTGCTTCCCAAGTAAAGAGCAGACTTAGATTACTCAGGTCCGACATAATTGATGGGAAAGAGTACTGACCCTTTCCCATTGATTAATAAATATCAATCATTTCAGAAATAGATAAAAATCGGGATCTATGGAAATGGAGTCCACCTCCTTGGGGGTGTTGTCTCTGACTTTCCACCATATATTATTATCTTCTCCACTCTTTAAAAGAAGTATGGAGCCATTTTCCTCCTTAAGGACACTTAAGGTCTTCACTCTAAGGTCATTTCCTCTTTTTATGGCATCATTTGTGATGGAGAGAATTGTTCGGTCATCTGGTATGGGCTTTGTTGCCTTTAAGACAACACCGGAAGGAAGTAGTCTCAGGGTTTTATCTCTGATCTTTTCAAAGGAGAAGAAACTTCTATGGCCCAAGAGTTCTGCTGCCTCAAGTCTCTCAGGATCATGAAATACATCTTCTGTCTTTCCACTTTTTATTATGCCACCGTTCTTCATGACACGAAGTGAAGAGCAGAGTAGAT
>JALFRH010000019.1 GCA_022785155.1 Spirochaetales bacterium | reverse complement strand
TTTTTTCGTAGTATTCTTCCTGTTCCTTGAATTGTTCCTCGAAGTTGTATCTTATCCAAGCTTTTGTCTTGTCCATGACTTCAGAATCCCCCTTGTATTCCAAGCAGGCGGTTTTGGCAATATCGGATGTCATTTCTTTTGGGTCCGTCTTTCTCATGTCCTCAAGATAAACCCTTATCCTTTCCTCTAATTCGCTTTTAGGTGGGTTTTTCTCCCAATCCTGAGCCCCATTGTATATCATAATTGTTAGTCCATCAAATGGATATGGCTTTCCGGAAAGGGTATGGAACTTCTCTTCGTCGTCAACGCTTCGAAGCTTGAATCTCATTCTGGTTTGTCCAGCATATTCTGTATTCTCGAAGGGATCGAATGCACAGATGAATATGACTATATTTTCTGTGGCAGGAATAGTTTCCAAGCCTTTTGGGAAGTCTGAGACCAAGAATGATGCATAGTTCAGGGCTCTTGCCAGTTCGTCTCCATTCCTGATTCTCTGTATCTCAACATTGGCTCTGGTGTTACTGTTTTTGATGTTGATCCTTGCATCCATCCTGATGTTTCTTTTTCCTTTATCTGGATTGGCCATGAAGTCTTCGACTTTTATCTCGAGATCGTCAAGATTCTTCACTTTTATTCCAGCTAGAGTAAGTAGCGTGTATGCGGTATATTTCTTGTTTTTGAATATTCCCACCATAGGTGTGTCGAAGAGGTCAAGGTCGTCGATTGTTCTTTTAGGTTTTTTTAATAAAACATAATTATTGTGATTCATGATAAAAAACATAACTGATAAAAAACACCTCAGATAGGGGCAAAAGAGGACACATTTCATAATATTTTCAACAGATTACGCATTTTCTCATTCTTTCGATTCTATTTGATATGAAGAAAAAAGGAGAAATATGAAAAAGAGTGTTATTTGATATTTTGATATCGATAAAAACCTAGCTTTTTATTTTCTATTGTGTTATAAGGTAGCCATCAGGGGGAATGAATACCCTAAAAACCATTTGATAGGAGGAGACCAATATGGCTCGTTTTACTCTACCTAGAGATTTGTATCATGGAAAAGGTGCAATGGAAGCACTTAAGAGTTTTAAAGGAAAGAAAGCTGTCATCTGTGTCGGAGGCGGCTCCATGAAGAGATTTGGATTCCTTGATAAGGCTGAAGCTTATCTTAAGGAAGCAGGAATGGAAGTTATGGTTATCGACGGAATCGAGCCGGATCCTTCTGTAGATACAGTTATGGCAGGCGCTGAGAAGATGCTTGCTTTCCAGCCTGATTGGATCGTTGCCATGGGTGGTGGTTCTCCTATCGATGCTGCTAAGGCAATGTGGGTCAAATATGAGTATCCAGAGATCACATTCGAAGAAATGTGTAAGGTCTTCGGCATGCCACAGCTTAGAAAGAAGGCTCATTTCTGTGCCATTTCCTCTACAAGTGGAACAGCAACAGAAGTAACTGCATTTGCTGTAATCACAGATTACAAGAAGGGAATCAAGTATCCTCTTGCAGATTTCGAGATCACTCCGGATGTCGCCATCGTAGACCCAGACTTGGCTGAGACAATGCCTAAGAAGCTTGTCGCCCATACCGGTATGGATGCTATTACACATGCCATCGAAGCATATGTATCAACAGCAAACTGTGATTTCACAGATCCTCTTGCAATCCACGCCATCGAAATGATCCAGAAGGATCTTGTTCCTTCTTACAACGGCGACATGGCTGCCAGAGACAGAATGCACGTTGCCCAGTGTCTCGCTGGCCAGGCATTCTCAAATGCTCTTCTCGGCATCGTCCACTCAATGGCCCATAAGACAGGAGCTATCTTCCAGGATTACGGTGCACACATCATCCACGGCGCTGCAAACGCAATGTATCTTCCAAAGGTAATCGCATTCAACGCAAAGGATCCTGTTGCAAAGAAGAGATATGGTGTCATCGCTGATTACATGCACCTTGGTGGAAAGGATGACGATGAGAAGGTCGCTCTCCTCATTGCATTCTTGAGAAAGATGAATGATGAACTCAACATTCCACACTGCATCAAGAACTATGGTGCTGACAGCTATCCTACAGAGCAGGGCTTCGTTCCAGAGAGTGTATTCCTTGAGAGAGTCGAAGATATTGCAAAGAACGCAATCCTCGATGCATGCACAGGCTCCAACCCACGCCAGCCAAGCCAGGAAGAGATGGTCAAGCTCCTCAAGTGCTGCTACTACGATACAGAAGTTGATTTCTGATGAAACCAATTTTGAAAATGGGCACCTTCGGGTGTCCTTTTTCTATGATGGTGACCTCTAGTGTTTACCAATTAAAGTTTTATCGATATTATTGTAGTGATGGCTTGATCAGTGTCAGGCCGAAAAAAAGCAAATTCATACTGAAAATTTATAGAGAGTAGGTTATGTACAAGATTGTAAGAAAAAAGAATTTGAATCCAACTGTTACTCAGATGGAAATTGAAGCACCTCTCGTGGCTGAGAAAGCCAAGCCAGGTCAGTTCATCATTCTTCGTGTTGACGAAAATGGTGAGAGAATCCCATTGACTGTTGCTGGTTGCAATACTGAAGATGGTACAGTAAAGATCATTTTCCAGATTGTAGGTGCAACAACCGAGAAGCTTAACCATAAGAATGAAGGCGAATACATTCAGGACTTCGTCGGCCCACTTGGAGTTCCTACTCATACAGAAGGAATCAAGAAGGTCTGTATCATCGGTGGTGGTGTAGGTTGTGCCATTGCTATGCCTGTTGCACAGGAATTCCACAGACTTGGAGCCGATGTAACATCTATTATCGGATTCAGGAACAAGGACCTCTTGATCTGCGAAGATGAATTCAGGGAAGCATCAAACCGCCTTGTGGTCATGTCTGATGACGGTTCCTATGGTAGACACGGTAACGTTACCGTTCCTCTCAAGGAAATGCTTGAAAGCGGTGAAAAGTTCGATATGATCATCACAATCGGACCTGTCATCATGATGAAGTTCGTCGTTGCTACAGCAAAACCATTCGGTATTCCTGTAACAGTATCCATGAACCCTATTATGATCGACGGAACAGGTATGTGCGGCGGATGTCGTCTTACTCTCAACCAGGATGGAAAGAGAGTCACCAAGTTCGCTTGTGTCGACGGCCCTGACTTCAACGGCTACGAAGTTGACTTCGATGAAGCTATGAGCAGAGGAAGAATGTACTTCGGTTTTGAGCGCCATGCCTACGAAGAGACATGTAATCTTTTCAAGAATGCCTGAGGGAGAGATATAAAAATGCCTATTAATCCAAAGAAACATGAGATGCCCACACAGGCACCGGAAGTAAGAGCACACAATTTTAAGGAAGTAGCTCTTGGCTATGACATGCAGACTGCTGTTGACGAAGCCAAGAGATGCCTTAACTGTAAGACAAGACCTTGTGTACAGGGCTGCCCTGTAAACATCAGTATCCCTGAGTTTATCTCCCACATCAAAGAAGAGGATTTCGAAGGTGCTTATGATGTAATCACAAAGTCTTCTTCCCTCCCAGCTGTCTGCGGAAGAGTATGTCCTCAGGAATCACAGTGTGAGAGCAAGTGTACTCTTGGTGTAAAGTTCGAGCCGGTTGGAATCGGAAGACTCGAGAGATTCGTTGCAGATTGGCACAACGCAAACAGCAAGGCTGAAGTTGTTGTTCCTGAACCAAACGGCCATAAGGTCGCCGTTGTAGGTTCCGGTCCTTCAGGTCTTACATGTGCCGGTGACCTTGCCAAGAAGGGATATAAAGTAGCTGTTTTCGAAGCCCTCCACACAGCTGGCGGTGTTCTTGTCTATGGTATTCCTGAGTTCAGACTTCCAAAGTCAATCGTTGCCAAGGAAGTTGAGGGCCTCAAGGCTCTTGGTGTAGATATCGACACAAACGTAGTCATCGGTAAGACTCTCACCATCGATGAACTCTTTGAGAGAGGTTATGAAGCAGTATTTGTCGGTTCAGGTGCTGGTCTTCCTAACTTCATGAATATCCCTGGCGAGGCTTTCAAGGGTGTATATTCCGCCAACGAATTCCTTACAAGATCCAACCTTATGAAGGCTTATCTCGATGATCCTGATACTCCTATCATGAAGGGTGGCAAGGTTGCTGTCGTAGGTGGCGGTAACGTTGCTATGGATGCTGCCAGAACAGCTCTCAGACTTGGTGCTGAGCATGTCTACATCGTTTACAGAAGATCCTTGCAGGAACTTCCTGCCAGAAAGGAAGAGGTGGAGCATGCAATGGAAGAAGGAATCGACTTCCAGCTCTTGAACAATCCTGTTGAGATTCTCGGATACAACAACCCAGATGATCCAAGAGATCCAAAGAATGGCTTTGTAACAGGAATCAAGTGCATCAAGATGCAGCTTGGTGAACCAGATGCAAAGGGCAGAAGAAGACCTATCCCAATCGAGGGAAGCGAATTTGTTCTCGATGTAGATTCTGTAATCATGGCTATCGGTACTTCTCCAAACCCACTTATCAAGAATACAACAAAGGGTCTTGAAGTAAACGCTCACGGTGGAATCATCGTAAACGAAGATGGTCTTACAAGCCGCGAAGCAGTATATGCTGGTGGTGACGCTGTTACAGGTGCTGCTACAGTTATTTCTGCTATGGGTGCTGGTAAGGTTGCCGCCAAGGCAATTGATGAGTTCCTTTCAAAGAAGAACTAATTGATCCCTAGTATTTCCGGGCTGCTGATATCGTTGGCAGCCCAATTTTTATGGCTGGATAGTATAGAAAGCACAGACGAAAGTCATAGATAACACCTCAAAATAGTATTTATCCTCAAAAAACTCTGATTATCTATCCTAAAAATAGAATATCGTTAATAAATTGGTAATTAAAAATAGGGAATAGTGTGTATTAAGTGTTGTTTATTTTGACAAAGAAAATCTGTAAACATATACTCTATTTATAGGAAAGCAATGATGAGACTGAATATAGAGTATCCGATAGATAGAGAAGCGTATGAGTTCAAAAACTCTCTCAATGGCCTGAATAAAGGTATAAAGGCCTTGGCTGCAATGCTTAGGAACTGTCACGAATCAATTTGATGGTTTGATTATGTAGTTCCACTTCTCGTTGGGACCTGTAAACTCGATGTTTATGAGGTCTTTATCTTCCTCGGAGACCTTTCTTCCCTTCTCATAATATCTCCTGTCGACAACGCATTTCACCTTCAGACCTTTTGTCGTAGTTGTCGCACCTATCAAGTTGACGGCGGTCTCTATGTCATAAAGGGGCTTGCCCTCCCAGTTCCTCGATATATAACAGAAAAGCCTGTGCTCCACCTTGTTCCACTTGCTGGTCCCCGGAGGGAAATGGGAACAGTGGACTTCAAGCCCCGTTTCATCGGCAAGTTTCTGAAGGTTCTGCTTCCAGAGCCAAGTGCGCGACGAGTTGCTTCCTCCTCCGTCGCATGTTATGTAGATCCTCTCCGCATTCGGGAATGTCTCCGATCCAACATGGAGCCACCATTGCAGAATGCTTTCTCCGGCAAAGTCAGACGTATCGTTGTTCGTGCCGAGATTGACGAACCCGGTGTTGTCATTGACCACATAGACGCCGTAGGGGACTATCTTTCCAAGTTCCTTGAGCTCGAAGTCATGGTCGAGGACCTCCCTGGGATCCTTCTCCCTTCTGTATTCGCTCCCTCCGTTCCTGAATCCTCCCAGAAGCTCCTTTTTCTTTGTGTCGACGGAAATTACAGGATCCCCGGCCTCCAGGAACGACTTGGACTTGTCGTTTATGTAACGGAACTGGGCGTCCCTGTCCGGATGCTGGCTCCCCAGCTGCTCCATCTTCTGGTTCTGCTGCCTGCTGTAGCCCAGCATGTCCAGGCAGTTCGCAACTATGTTCTGGCTCACTTCGTAGCCATAGTCATCCTTCAGTTTGGAGGTTATCTTCCTGAGCGAAAGGGTCGTCCAGCACAACGGATTCATTGGATTACCGTATGTACTTCCTCCGGCTATATTCTCCACCGACTCCAGTAGAAGGGGATTCTTCTCCATCTTGCTCTTCCTTCCGCCGCCTTCCTTCCTTACTCTGTCGCCGTGCTCCTTGCCGATGTCATCCATACCTGCCGTTATGGTGTTCCTTGCGCTTCCAGTCACTTCGTTGACGAACGCGACGCCTCCGTGCCCGAGGGCTTCGGCTGCACTTCCGTAGAGGATCCTTCTCTGCTTCTCGTCAAGGACAGGGGTGACATCCAGAAGTATCTTCTTAACTACGCTCCTTGTTTCAAACGATGCCACTGCCACTTCCCTTGTCCTCCAAGAGAAGTATATCACAATAATAGGGAATAAAAGAAGTATTAAGTTATAAAATGATTAAATTATTTCATGACAATTCCTTAATAGGAACGGAAAGGGAGAAGTCTTCTTCGGTGTATCAAAGGAAGGGGATGTAACTGGATTAAAAGGACAGATAGGTGTCGAAACCATCAAGATGGTGGAGGAAAGAATATCTGAG
>JALFRH010000251.1 GCA_022785155.1 Spirochaetales bacterium | reverse complement strand
ATAAAGACTATAGTGTTGAGGAAGTAATAGAGGTCTTCAGATACTTTCAGGGAAATATAAATACATGTACGGCAAAGGGGGAGGAGGATAGTTTTACCCAGCACGAAAAGCGGGTTAAGAGGGCTATTTCGATCATGCTGTATGGAGTAGTTGAAAGATAGTTACAATTCTTTGGGGGGACTATTGATCATGGAGTCATTTTAAACGGCTCCATGATTTTTACTTTATAAGGTCTATTAGGCAATATACTGTCATATCCACTCTAATTGTGGTAGAGTCATTCCATGGTTGGAGAGAACATAATATTTCTAAGAAAAAGAAATGGACTCACTCAAGAAGCTCTAAGTGAGAAGATCAATGTTTCCCGACAGACAGTGGCCAAGTGGGAAAGGGGAGAGAGCGAACCTGATTGTTCTTCTCTCTTGAGGCTTTCATCTCTCTTTGATGTAACTATAGACGCATTGGTAGGAAACGTAGATGAAGACCAGAAGGTGGTTGGAGTCGCCCCAAAGGGAAAGTATTTCTTCGGTATGACAAAAATAAGGGAAGATGGATCGGTGGTGCTGCCAAAGAAAGCTCTGGAGCTGTTCTCCCTCTCCATAGGAAATGAGCTTGCAATACTGGGGGACGAAGAGAGAGGCTTTGCCTTGGTTCCCAAGAAGCAGATTGTGGACATGTTTTCCCTAATAGAAAAAGATGTGGAATAAATAGTATTGGAGTGGGTTGACCAAGACTATCATGAGGCATATATTTAGTTCGAAAAAGAACTAAATATGAAGAAGTTAGACATTTATCTTAGCTTTCGTCAAGGCCTTAATCTATATGACAAGGTTTCTCTTCCTGTGAGGGATAAGTTTGGCCTTACATTTATGGAATTCATCGTGATAATGTTCCTTGCCAACAATAGGGAATATAAGAAGGCCTCGGATATTGTGGAGGTCCTGGGAATAGCAAAGAGCCATGTGTCCATGACTATCCTCTCCCTTGAAGAGAGAGGCCTCTTGGAGAGGACCATGGATCCTTGCGACAAGCGCTCATCCATTTTGGAGTTGAAAAATACAGAAGCCATCGTGGAAGAGGGAAGAAAGGCCCAGAACAGGTTTATGGACATTTTGTTGGATGGACTTGATGAAAAAGAATTGATGGACACCAATAAGTCCTTTGAAAAAATAGAAGAAAATATAATGAGGAACGTGTAATGGAGAGAGATAACACAGAGCTGGGTACGGCACCTATAGGACCTTTGCTCTTTAAGCTGGCTGTGCCTACAGTGGTGGCCCAGATCATAAACATGCTTTATAACGTTGTAGATAGAATATATCTAGGACATATTCCCGGGGAAGGAAGTCTTGCGCTGACAGGAGTCGGGGTATGTTTCCCCATCATTATGGTGGTGTCCGCCTTTTCATCCTTAGTCGCCAGTGGAGGTGCACCGAAGGCCTCCATCGCCATGGGTAGGGGGGACAAGGAAGAGGCGGAGAAAATCCTGGGTTCCTGTTTCTCCTTCCTTTTTATAATATCCCTGGTGATTTCAGTAGTGCTGGTTATATGGAACAAACCGATGCTCCTGACCTTCGGAGCCAGTGAAAATACTATTTATTACGCTTCATCATATATGACCATATATGCATCGGGCACACTATTTGTCCAGATGACGCTTGGTATGAATGCCTTTATTACCGCCCAAGGCAAGACTACAGTGAGTATGTTTGTAGTCGTAATAGGAGCGGTATTGAATATCATCCTGGACCCAATCTTTATCTTTGGCTTCGGAATGGGGGTAAAGGGTGCCGCCCTGGCAACCATCATCAGCCAATGTGTCTCTTCCATTTTGTGCGTAGCCTACATTTCCAGTGACAAGTCCATATTAAGACTAAAGATTACTAGGCTGAAAATAGTGCCATCCTTACTATTTTCATGTCTTGCCCTAGGAATCAGCACATTTATAATGCAGAGCACTGAAAGCATAATAAGCGTATGTTTCAACTCTTCTCTCCTTAAGTATGGCGGAGATATTGCAGTGGGAGCCATGACAATCTCGGCGTCAGTAATGCAGATGGGAATGCTGCCCTTACAGGGAATATCCCAAGGAGCCCAGCCAATAATCTCCTACAGCTATGGAAAGGGAGACAAGGAAAGAGTGAAGAAGTGTTTTAAATATCTCCTATTATCTTCCTTTGCATTTTCATTTGTACTTTGGGTTCTCATAGAACTCTTTCCTTCAGTCTTCGCTTCCATATTCTCCCCGGACCCTCTTCTGGTGGAGTATGCATCCAAGGCTCTGAGAGTATATATGGGGGCGACTTTGGTGTTTGGAATACAGATCTCCTGTCAGATGACTTTCATAGCTGTAGGAAACGCCGTATCAAGTATTATTGTCGCAGTACTGAGAAAGTTCGTACTTCTCATTCCTATGATCTATATAATACCACACTTCTTCCAGAATAAGACCATGGGAGTATTTGCCGCAGAGCCTATAGCAGACTTTATGGCTGTTACATGTACCGCCATTATTTTCTACTTCCAGTTCCGTGCTTCCCTGAGAAAAATCGATGAAAGGGAAAAAAAGATATAGTGGAGAATAGGGAATAAGGGAAGTATGCTATTCTAAATTTATGGAAAGATTATTGATTATTGACGGAAACAACCTATTGTTTCAGATGTTTTATGGTATGCCGTCTGCCGTCTATAATGAAAAAGGATGGCCAATTCATGGGACGATAGGTTTTATTTCTTTTGTAATCAAGGAAATAAAGTATCTTGAAGCTACAAAGGTAATAGTAGTCTTCGATTCAGATGGAGCTGAAGAGAGGATGGAGATATATCCTGAGTATAAGGGAAACAGAGTGGATGACTGGGATGAGATGAGCTTCACTGAGACTCCATTTTCCCAGGAGGAGCATATTAAAAAGGCCCTGGATTACATGGATATAAAATACATCTACTCTGAAGGCACAGAAGCAGACGATTATATTTCTTCCCTTGCCCTCATGGGAAAAGAGAAGGGGGAAGTCTTCATTTCATCCTTCGACAGCGACTTTTTCCAGCTTATTGATGATAGGGTCTCTGTGTTGAGATATAGAGGAAAGTCATCGGTTCTATGGGATAGGGAAAAGTTTATAAAGGAGTATGGTTTTTCTCCTTCAAACTTTGTCCTTTATAAATCAATAGTCGGAGACGCTGCAGACAACATAAAAGGAATCGAAGGAATGGGGAGAAAGAGAACGTCTTCTTTTATAAAGGAATATGAAGAGAGAGGTTCCTTCTCCGACTCTTCTCTGTCTTTGAGGCTGAAAGGGAAGCTGAGGGCTGGAAGAGAGATAATAGAGAGGAATATGAAGATCATCAGATTCATGGATGTGGATCCAAAAGTTGGATATGAGGAACTGGGCTTTGATGGAAACAGGGTGGAGGAAGGAAACTCGAAGGTGTTGGAAAAGGCTGGGGTCTTTAATGAGTGAAATAAAATATCTTCCCCTAAATCCGTTAATGGGGTAACATGAAATCTGTAGTTCATTTACAGGAGGGGGTAATGGAAGAAGGGGTACAAAAGGCAAGTATCACCAAAAGAATATCTGCCGGCATTATAGATATTATTGCTGTATCCATAATTGCAACCCTTTTTGCTTGGATAATCACCCTCGTTTCAGGCTACGATATATGGAACGAAAAGCTTGAAGACTCCTATTCCCATTATGAAAACCTCTATGGCGTCACCTTTAGAATAACAGAAGAGGAGTATTACTCCCTTTCTGACATGGATAGAGCGGACTATGACGCTGCATATAAGGCGCTCTTGGAAGATAAAGATGCCATGAAAGCCTATTCAATGGTAACCAACTTGATGATAATGACCCTAAGTTTGGGCATATTTATTTCGATATTGATTTGGGAGTTCATAATTCCGCTTTTTATCAAAGAAGGCAGAACAGTGGGCTCCTTGATTTTTGGTATTGCGGTAATGAGAACCAGTGGGGTGAGAATATCCCATATATCGTTATTCATAAGAGCCATACTTGGTGAGTATGCAATAGAAACTATGATACCTGTGTTCATAATCATGATGATATTCATGAACACAATAGGTATTGTCGGTCCTATTGTTCTTTTGTGTATACTGCTTTTGGAGCTCTTCTGCATTATCTTTACAAAGAACAATCAGCTTATCCACTGTATCCTTTCAGATACCGTGGTGGTGGATTATGGCTCACAGAAGATATATTCAAGTGACGAAGAGCTCCTTGAAGCCAAGAAGAGAGCTGCAAAGGAAAGAGTTGAAAGAGACCCTTATTTTTAATATTTGATTGAGGAAGGAAGAAATGGAAGTATTGTTAAAGAACCTGACAAAAGTTTTCCCCAGCAGAAATAAGAAGTCGGGAGAAGAAGTAGTTGCAGTAAACGACATGACAATTACGATACCTGACGGAAAATTAGTGGGACTTTTGGGGCCTTCGGGATGTGGTAAGAGCACTACCCTCTATATGATCTGCGGTCTTCAGAAGGCTACGGGAGGACAGATATTCTTCGGTAAGGACGATGTCACCAATCTTACTCCTGAAAACAGAGGGGTTGGCCTTGTGTTCCAGAATTATGCCCTTTATCCTCATCTGACAGTAAAACAGAACATTCTTTTTCCTCTTCAGAACCTGAAGGGTGAAGATAAACTCTCAAAAGACGAAATGCTGAAGAGGGCGATAGATGTTGCACGTCTTGTACAGATCGATAATCTTCTGGACAGAAAACCCAGCGAGCTCAGTGGCGGCCAGCAGCAGCGCGTGGCCATTGCAAGAGCCCTTGTAAAGATGCCTAGGGTCCTCCTTCTTGACGAGCCTCTTTCAAACCTTGATGCAAGACTTAGACTTCAGACCAGAGAAGAGATCAGAAGAATTCAGAGGGAGACAAAAATCACCACGGTGTTCGTCACCCACGATCAGGAAGAAGCCATGAGCATCTCCGATGAAATCGTAATCATGAAGCTGGGTGTGGTCCAGCAGATCGGAAAGCCCCAGGATGTCTATGACTCTCCTGCAAACCTCTTTGTGGCAAAGTTTCTGGGCACTCCTCCCATCAATGTATTCTCCGGATGTGTAAAGAATGAAAAGGTATATATCGGTAGAGATATGATAATGGATGCAAAGGGCGTGGAGGACCAGGAAGTATGGGTTGGTATAAGGCCCGAGGGCTTTGTCTTGGATGAAAAGGGGCCTTTGCACTGCGAAATGAACGCCGTTGAGGTCATGGGAAGGGATGTATCCATTGTGGCCTCCAATAGCAGTGCGGCTACACCTACCATCAGAGCCATAATTCCTTCAGACTCAGGTGTGGATCATAGTGGTAAGAGCGTCACTTTCTCTCTCAAACCATATAAGACATTTATCTTCAATAAAGAGACTGAAGAGCGAATCTACTTGGAGAAATAACTATGGAGATGGTTGAAAGCAAGCATAAATGGAAAGCCTGGATTTATCTCTCTCCGGCGATTATCCTCTTACTCTTCTTTACGGTCTGGCCCATCATCAATACTGTGAGAATGGCTTTCTTGGAAAACTATTCAGGACTGAAGGCTGTAGGAGGCGCCTCCTTCAGCTTCGGTATCGGTAACTTCCAGAAGGTATTGAAGTATCAGAAGTTTCTGCAGTGTCTGAAAAATACCGTGATCCTCTGTGTCATAACTGTTCCTGTATCTACAGTATTGGCGCTTTTGATTGCTGTATGTCTCAACTCCATAAAGTTCCTGCAAAAACCTCTGCAGACCATATTCTTCCTTCCTTATGTAACGAACAGCATTGCCATAGGAATGGTCTTTGCAGCCATGTTCAATATCGTAGGTTCATTCTACGGCACTGAAAATGAGATTGTAGTTACTGCAGGAATCATAAACAACATCATAGAATTCTTCGGTGGAAAGAGAATCAACTGGATCAATACAGGTTCTACATATCTAGCCAACATGACAGTCATGATAGTCTATATTGTCTGGAATGCCCTTCCTTTCAAGATTTTGATCTTGTTGGGCGGCCTCCAGTCAATTAACAAGCAGTATTATGATGCTGCAAGGGTCGACGGTACATCCAGAAGAAGAATTTTTACACGGATAACCGTTCCTCTTCTTTCCCCGATGATTGCATACGTTGTAATAACCGGATTTATCGGGGGCTTCAAGGAATATACCTCCATCGTGGGTATTTTCGGTGAAAAGATGGGACCGGCAGACGATGCAGGACGCCTTAACACCATGGTGGGCTTCATCTATGATGCCCTCTCTACGAACAACCAGGGCAGGGCAAGCGCTGCAGCTTTGATTCTCTTCGGAATAATTCTCGTCGTCACATTGATCAATATGCAGGTCTCAAAGAAGAGAGTCCACTATTAAGGAGGTTGGTATGGGTGATTATATAATGCATGAAAAAGATATTCAGAAAACCAGCCTGAGACAGAAGATGGTATTTGTACTTGTACAGGTATTTCTCTATCTCTTCCTGCTGGTAATGGCGGTGGTGGTGCTCTTTCCCTTCTATTGGATGATCATTTCCTCCCTTAAGACCTTGGATGAGTATAGAATGAGTGTCCCCACATTCTTCCCTAGAAGAGTGATGTTT
>JALFRH010000238.1 GCA_022785155.1 Spirochaetales bacterium | reverse complement strand
TCTCCACCGGAGAAGGAGATGGTCTCAGAAAAGAGAAGGGATAGAGATAGAAAAGCCATAAATAATAGTGCCATTGGTCTCTTATTCAAAATTCAGTTCTCCTTCTTCTATTTCTGAGAATATATATACGCCTGTCTTCATATCACCTTTGAAGTCGTAACCAGAGAAGCGTCCTTCTTCTGATTCTACCATAACTCTGCCATCAGCAACGATAGTATCTTCGTCTCTATCCAGTTCCAGGTTTTCAGCTCTTATTTCCATGCCCCTTTTTTCGTCTTTGAATACGACTCCCCCCCATAGGCTCATGTTGCTGCCGTCGGTGTTGATGGAGCCTTTTCCAGCGCTGCCGCTGAAGACTATGTCTCCCTTTTCATCCTGGGAGGAGAATGTCATATCCTCTGTAAGGGCATAGCCGTCTTTTGAGTAGAATGTTATTTTTCCTGCCTTCAGAAGTATAGGGTCGGAGCCGTTCTCCCCAATATGATACTCGGCGTTTTCCAGGATAATGTCAGGGTATATTCCCTTCTCCGTTTCACTTTTATCGGCTATGGCCGCTTCCTCATCTTTCTTGCATGATGAGAAGGCCAGTATGATAAGAATGAAAAGGATAAGGGCTTTCTTCATTATTCCTCCCTATTCTTTACTATAGGGGAGAAATAGGCTTTCTTCTTCTTGAAAATAAGAGCGGAAATAGCGAATCCAAAGGCCATGAACAAGAAGCCTACAAGGGCTCTTATGATTTCGCTCTCTGAAAACAAACCTCCAACAAAGTAGCCGGGAAGAAACAAGAGGAGAGGAAGGGCCAAAGATAATATCACAGATAGCGTCGCCCGTCCTTCAGGTATCTCGATGGTTACTTTGTCTCCCTTATTAAGAGGGATTGACGAGGGGTTTTCGACTGTAAAGACAGAGTCTTTGTTCCTGCAGAACATTTCGCTTTTGCAGCCGCTGCAAAGAGATGAGTCGCAGCCTACCTTCAGTCCATCCTTGTTGTTTTCTATTACAGTTACTTTCTTTTCCATTTATGCTTCCTGAGGCTTCTTTACGTCTATCTTTTCATCCACAATCTTTATTTCTACAGCCTTCTTCGTGGATTCATCGATTGTCACCACAACCCCTTGGATTCTCGGGTCATCCCAGGCTTCCCTGCTTCTCTGAGGTATCTGGCTTCTGTATTTGTTTATCTCAGTGTCTATATCGAAGCCTCCCACACTCATAAAGGAGCCCACTCTTCCATTGTCGCTGATAAAGGCGGTTCCGTTGTCTGTAACCCTTTCGTCAGCACTCATAACTTTTGTATGGGTTCCGATGACGGCAGCCACTTTGCCATCCAGAAAGTGAAGCATGGTGGCTTTCTCCGCTGTAGTTGCAGCATGATACTGAACAAGTATCACCGGATCTCCTTCAACTTTTTTCAGAAAACCTTCCATTGTCACAAAGGCATTCTGTATGGATTGCTTCATGCCTGAGTGGCCCTGAAGGTTTATGATAAGAAACTGGGATTTGTTTATCGTTACGTTCTTGGCTCCCTTTCCAGGACACTGTGGAGGATAATTCAGAGGCCTGAGGACAAAGGAGCATTTCTGCATAAACTCCACGAAGTCGGGTTTATAGAACATCTTCTCCCCGCCTGTGGTGAGATCGATACCCAATTTGCCCAATTGCATGGAATGCTGTTTTCCTATGCCATATCCATTGGTCATTCCTTCACCATTGATAATGGTGTAATCCACACTGTATTTAGTCTTGATACCGGCTAGTCCTGCTTTAAGGGAAGAAATTCCACATCTGCCTACCAGCTCTCCTAAAAAGAGAATATTAGTCATAGTGAAAAGTGTAATAGCTTTGCTCTTCAAGGGCTAGCCTTGCTTGACACTTAATCTCTATACAAGTTACCATCTTTTTCAGATTTGCCCAGATGGCGGAATTGGTAGACGCGCTAGGTTCAGGTCCTAGTTCCGGTAACGGTGTGTGAGTTCGAGTCTCGTTCTGGGCATTATTTTTTT
>JALFRH010000079.1 GCA_022785155.1 Spirochaetales bacterium | reverse complement strand
ACAGGTTCCTGAATATGAAATATCGTCTCCTATGTTATATCCACAGTTGACGCCGCTGAGAACCAAATCGAAGTGTCCGAGGACATCAAAGGCAAAGCGCACACAGTCTGCAGGAGTAGAGTCTACATAATATGCCTCCTTTGCCCCAGGATAATCCACTTTTTTTATCTCGAAGGTCTTTTGTAGATTCAAGGACTGGGATTTGCCGCTCTGCTGTCCCTTTGGAGCACAGACTGTGACTTCCCCTATTTTCCCAGCCCAGGCCATCAAGTGCCCCAGTCCCTCTGCATTGATGCCGTCATCATTTGTAAGCAGTATCTTCATATCCAGTATTCTCCGCTTTCTTTGAACTCTTTTGTGGCCTTGTCTGCATCTTTGATCAAAGCTTCCATCTCTTCTTTACTGTAGCAGGTGGCGCCAGATGCCCTGTCATGCCCTCCTCCATGGTATTTCTCGGCAATTCCGTTTACTGTCATAAACCTGGAGCGAAGCCTTACCCTTATGGTTCCGTCGCTGTTTTCAATAAAGGCAAGCCAACAAATGGAGCCTTTTATTCCACTCATAAACCCGACGCTTTCCCCTGCGTCTTCCCTTGTAAGATTCCACTTTTCCTGCATCGCACTATCTACATAGAGCCAGGCCACACCGTTTTCAGTCATATTTATCTTTGAAAACACATCTGCCTGATACTTGTAGAAATTGTAGTCATTCAAATCCAGGTTTGCCTGGAGCCTCTCTACATCCACGCCCTTCCCCACCATGACTCCCGCCAGCCTCAATGTTTCGCTGGATGTGGAGGAAAAGCGGATGCGGCCGCTGTCTGTGACCATTCCTGCATATATCATAGTCGCTGCAGTGGCATCGATCTTCAGGCATGAGGCATTGGCCTCATAGAAGGAAGCTATCATCTCCGAGGCGCTGCTCCTCCAATCCTCAACCCAAGAAATATGGCCATATGGGTCCACTGGAATGTGGTGGTCGATTTTGATGACTTCCTTTCCTTCCAGAATCCTCTCGTCAGAAACCCTGTCCCTTGTTGCGGTGTCTATGACGATCACCAGGGATTCTTTGATTATTTCCTCATCCACGCTTTGGCTTATATCCCCCAAGAAGGCCATGTAATCGCTTTTATCATTATTGGAGAGATAGACTTTCTTCTCAGGAAAGGTCAGGGATATGATACGGCCAAGGCCCATGGTGGAGCCGACGGCGTCTCCATCGGGTCTGAAGTGTCTTCCTATAACTATGGAATCATATTCCTTGATTTTCTCAAGTATCTCTATTCTTACGTCCTTCATATATTCTCCTCCACCAGAGCGTCCAGATCCTTCAGCATATCCATAGCCTCTTCTTTTGTCTTAAGTGTGGCTCCACTGGCCTTAAGGTGTCCTCCGCCTCCATATTTCACGGCGATTTTGTTTATATCATAACTGTCGCTTCTAAGTTCACAAAGAATACCGTCTTGGTCTTCAGTAAAGTTCACCCATACATGGACTCCCCTCAAGTTTGCCATAGTATTCACCATGCCCCTTGATACGCTGAAGGGAGAGACACCCATCTTCTTTACATCATCCTTTGTGGAGTAGACATAGGCCACATTATTATATGTAAACTTGATTCTTTCCATAAAGGAGAGTCTTCTCTTTACGCTTTCAAGGTCCTCTACATATAGGTTTCTATATACTTCGTTCCTGTCAAATTCCCTTTCCAAGAGAAAGGCTGCAACAAGGTGGGTTCTGGATGATACAGAGTCATAGAGGAATCTTCCGCTATCTGTCACTATGCCTGTATACAATGCCTTTGCAGCCTTTGGGCTTACTCCAAGGGATAGATTTCTTGCAAAATCTGCAATAAGCCCTGCGCATGACTCATAGCTGGAGTCCACCACTTCGAGGCTGCATATCTTCTCGATGAAAAGGTGGTGGTCGAAGCGTAGGGTGCACTTGGCATTTCTCCATCTGTCGTCACTGATGAGTTGTGGGGAGGAAGTATCCAAGACAATGGAAAGAGAAGATGGAAAGAGAGAGTCATCTACACTATCCATGGCTCTTTGGCAAATAAAGCCATATCTATCGCTTTCGTCCCCGACGAGGTATACTTTTTTTCCTGGAAAGTTATCTTTTATGATCTCACCCAGTCCCACTTGGGAACCAAGGGCGTCTCCGTCAGGATTCATATGACGATGAATGATTATGGTTTCATATTCTTCAATTATCTTTAGAGCATCTTCAAATGTTTTTTTGTCCATTTATGTCCTCAATCAAAACAGGGCTTTTGATTCAGGGCACAAAAACGGGAGGGGAACCCCCTCCCGTAGTGATCATCGATTATTCATTGATGGTGCTGAGTACAACAGGGAACTGGCTGACCCCGATAAGAGATGTATCGGCAATGTATGAAGTCTTGCTGGCCGAGAATGTATCATATGTCTTATAGCAGCCGATATAATACATAGTTCCACCACAATCCGTCATAGGAATACCTGTTTCACTGTCAAGGACCCAGATGTTTCCAAGAGGAGAATCGTTGAGGGCGGCCTTGCCGTCTACGATTTCCACATACTTGCCGTCCTTGGAGGAAATAAGTCTGAAGCCTTCTCCTTCAAGCTTGGCTGAAAGCACTACGTCCTTTGAGAAGTCTGTTGAGGAAACTAGATACTTTCCACCTGTAAGGTCTCCGGCAAAGTAAAGGATCTTTCCAATGTTGTTCTGCTCTACAACAAGTGAATACTCTACGCCTTCCTTGACTTCAACAGCAGGAACGAAGACAAAAGCCTTAGCCTCTTTTTCAGCTGTCAATGCTTCCATTGGGAACTGGGAGACACCGATGACTGATGTATCGTTTAAAATATAGGATGTCTTGCTGGCGGAGAAAGTATCGTAGGTCTTATAGCAGCCAAGGTAGTATTCGTTGTCATTGGAGAGAGTGACGAATGTCCTGCCTTCCTTGTTGAAGGACCAGAGGTTACCCATTGGCTCTACATTAAGTGCAGCCTTTCCATCTACAATCTCAATGTATGTCTTTACCTCTCCATCCATAAAGGAGAGTCTGTAGCCCTCACCTTCAGCCTCCACACTTACCTTTACAGCTTCCTTTTCATCTCTTGTGGTTCCGAGATACTTGCCGCCGCTGATGGTTCCGTTGAAATAGAGGACTGCGTTTATGTTGTTCTGAGCTACGGAGAGAAGGATGGTATCTACGCCTTCAATGTCGCTGTAGTGTCCATATTCTTCAACGACAGGGAACTCCTTTACAATCTGCATCGGGAACTGGGAGACACCGATGACTGATGTATCGTTGAGAATATAGGAAGTCTTGCTGGCAGAGAAAGTATCGTAGGTCTTATAGCAGCCGAGATAGTATTCTGTGTCTCCTACCATGGTTACAGGAACGTTCACTTCACTGTTGATGGTCCAGACGTTGCCCATCGGTTCCGGATTAAGTGCGGCCTTTCCTTCAACAACCTCGACATAGAGCTTTGAGCCATCTATTATTGTGTAGATTCTCCAGCCTTCTTCAGCCTTTTCCAGGAATACTCTTGCAACCTTGCTGTCCTTGTCTGTAGTCGAAAGGTACTTTCCACCTGTCAAAGATCCGGCAAAGAAGAGGTTCTTTCCGATATTCGCCTGGTTTGTATAGAGGGCATATGGAGTGTGTTCTTCATACTCGGTCACAACGCCTGCACCGGCAAGGCATGTTGAAAGAGCATCGATGGCCACTTTGAACTCCTTGCTGTCTTCCCTATCTCCACTCTTAGCTGTTGCTGTAATGGTCGCCGTCACAGCTTCCTCTGGAAGAGTAATGACAAGCTTATCTCCGTCAACAACCGCTGCTGTGCTGTCGCTGGCCCAGGAAATGGAGACATCGCTGTACCCGACACCTTCAAGAGCCAAAGCAATTGTCGTGTCTTCCTGGACATAGTCGGTAAGAGTAAGGGCATCAAGCTCAAAAGCTATCTTCTCTTCGTCGCTCTTTTCAGGAAGAGAGACATATGTAAATGCATCATAGCCTTCTACAGGTGTAAGATAGAATGCTCCGTCATATACACAGATTACGCCTGTAACATCTGCTATCCATCCATAGTGTTCGTTGTGTCCATTTCTAAGTGCTGTCTGTGCATCTTTATCAATAGGACAAACAGAAGAAGAGATTCTTACATATGATTCAAGTCCATTCTTCTTGAACTTGTAGTAGCCGCTGGAAGTATCCTGTCCGGTTATCTCCACACCCTTGATTGTAACAAGAAGAGCCTGCTCTTTTGTCAGGTCTTCATCCTTTAGGGATGTAGCTGCATCATACTTCATAGTCCAATCTACAGGAGCATACTCCGTCTTGTTGGAATCTATGATTTCTACAGTTGCATTTGCAATCTCCAGTGTTCCGCTGTAAGTGTCCTTGGCGCCTGTAGCACGGACTGTCATGCCCACTTCGATTCCGCTTTCAACAGGATCTGCAGCCATAGCATAGACATAGTATCCACCATCGCTGTCCTGGAGATAGAGACAGTTGCTGCTGTTTCCCTTTGACTTTGCCATGATTCCTGTAACGACACCCTTTACAACGACTGTGGAATCGTCTGCGGCATCCTTATATTCAGCCCAGGAGCTTTCCTTGAATGCAGGGATTGAGTGAGGAAATGATACTGTCTCCGTATTACCCTCGCCGTCCTTGAGTGTAGCTGTAAGAGTATAGGAAACCTCCATAGGAGTCTTTTCGTTTACATCCACAACAACCATGTGGTTGTTCTGTGGAACGAAAGAAACAGAAGAGGAATCTACATCCGAAGACCACTCTACACTATAGGATACGCCATTGATCATAACTGTATCCACAACTGTATAGTCACTAGGTGTTACAATAGCTTTATCTTTATACATTGCAAAAAGATAACTCTTAGCTTTTGAAAGACCTGAAGGCTCACTGCCCTCCTTTGAAGTAGTACAACCTACAATAGTCAGGAGACAAAGCACAGCAACTAAAGAGTACAAAAATGCTTTTTTCATAATAAATCCTTACTGTCAATAGACAGTTATATCGTCAATACTGAACACTCTGATCTGGCTCTTACCTTCATATGTGTCCAGAACCCCCGTTACATCTATGACAAAGCCCAAGAAATCACGCTCTGTCAGTAGTTCTCCATCTTCATAGAGAGGAAGTGTCCTGATCTGGATACTCTCTCCGTCCTTTGTGCATGTCATTGTCATAGCACCGAAAGAAGAGGATTCTTCTTTTGTGGTGACATAAACTTCATCGACGCTTATGCCCCTTATTTCCACCAGAGTTCCCAAAAGAGCATCGGAAAGAGTAAGCGGGACGATATCATCCTCCACTATGACTTCCACTACACCTTTATTCAGGTTCTCCGGAGTTACAACCCTAGGTAATATTTCCACACCCTTTTCCAAAAGTCTTATATTACCCGGGTCGTCTTTCTTCATTTCCCTATATTTCAGCCCTGATATCTGATAACTGTCTCCCGCAGCATAATACTGCATGGTTCCCACGATCCTCACCCTGTTTCCCACCTGGAGTATTTCCAGTCCTGAACCGGAGAGGGAGTAGCCATAGTAGACAGTTATGCCGAAAGAGCTCTCAGTCTCTTCATCATAGGCCTCTACATAGACACTATTGTTCCAATTTCTTGTAACGATGCAATCGAAGGCCACTTTCTTTCCGTCATAGAAGCTTGGATTGGTCCTAAGCTCCTTAAGTGTCACTTCCAAAGCATCGCCATAGAAGAAATCAGGATCCTTTTCATTGGAATAAATATTTAGTCCCAGACTCTTTGCTTCCTGGATCGCCCTCTGGCACCAAGAACCGTAACGGTTGTTGGCAGATGACGAAGGAAGGGCCAGCCCCTCCTCCAAGAGCTCCAGGTTAAGGCACCTGTAGTCCTGGTCTTCTCCGCTTCTATACCATATCCAAACAAGGTATCTGGATCCTGTTGAATCAAGATTCCATGTTCCGTCATCGCTTTCAATGATTATGGATGAGGCGGAAGAAAGCTTGGAAGCAGTGAACTCAGAGGCCTTTTTCCCCCATTCTTCTATCTTTCCTGTGGACTCGGGAGTATTTACTGCAAGGAATCTTGCCTTTAAGACTCCGTCTTCTGATATGGAAGTGGGAACAAAGAAGTGGGTGGTGTCTCCATCAATGAAGCTTTTGACAGTGACTTCAGCCTTGACTGTATCGCTGTTTTCATTGAATTTCAGCATTCCGGCCAAGTCTTCGTCAAGGACGGCCACCTGATCCATGGAGACTTCCACAACTTCCTTCTCCCCTGGGCTTTTTGTAGCGCAGGAGGAAAGAAGAATGAGAATAAGAAATAAGGGAAGAAGTCTATTCATCAGTTCTGATACTCACACTCATCGATTGCATCCTGGAATGCCTTCTTGATGGCAGCATCTTCGTCACCTGTAAAGGTAGCACTGAGACACTTTGCAAGAAGTTCCTGGACCTGGCTTCTAGCTGTAGAAGAGCCGTTGAATGCAGGGGAAGTATAGTAGGCAGCCTGCTGGGCAAGACATACTTTTGCAGCCAAAGCAGAAATATAATCGCCACCGTTTGCCTTGCTTACGAATTCCTTGTATACAGGATGATCTGCAACGCTCTTCAGTACAGGAACATATCCACTTGTCATACTGAACTCAGCCTGGAAGTCTACGCTTGTGGTCATGAACTTCACAAAGAGCCAAGATGCCACGACTTCCTGAGGATTGGACTTGTTGAAGATACATACGCTTGGTCCCTGGCTGATGACCTTTGGAGAAGAGGGGTTTGCCTGAGGGATTGTTGCGATTCCGACTTCAAATGGATAATTGCCGCTGGCATCCTTTGTCGGTCTCTGGTGTGTAGCACCTGCACTGGAACCGATGGACATATAGCTTCTTGTTCCTGTTTCAGCAACAAAGAGGCCTGATGTATATGCACCGTAGATTGTCTGGGTTGTAAGATATCCCTTCTGATACCAGCTTCTGAATCTCTTGATGAAGTCTCTGTTGACTTCGTTGTCAAAGAGATAGTGGGGCTCAATTGCAGAAGTATATGGGGAATCCAGCTGCTCTGTCATAGTGATGAACCAGTTGCCTTCACTATCGTAGCCGAGAGGAATGCTTGTAGGATCGATTTCCTTGATCTTCTTACATACTTCCTCCATTTCATCCCATGTTGTAGGAACTGAAATATTGTGTTCGTCGAAGAAAGTCTTGTTGTAATAGAGGACTTCCGTGGACTTGGACCATGGGAGGGTATACATCAAATCGTCTCCGAACTGTCTTCCCTCTTCGTAGTAACCTTCGATGAAGTCAGCCTTCTCTGCGTCTGTAAGACCCAAGATCTCTACGCTTCCGTCAGCCCTTACGACTTCTTCCTTGCTGTCAATAAGATTATCCAGCGTAGCTACGACACCTGCCATGTTATAGAGAGCTACATGGTCCGGGTAGCAGTATGCGATATTCGGCTGGGCACCTACTGTGATTTCAGTTGAAATCTGGTCTCTCACGTCATCATAGCTGCCTACTTGGGAAGCGTTGACAGTAATATTTGGATAGAGCTTATTGAACTCTTCGATATAAAGGTTCAATACCTCTGAAAGGTTACTGCCCATTGTATGATAGAAAGTGATGGTGACGGGACTGCCGTCATAACCGCCTTCAGGAACCTGGAAGGCATTATTGCCTGCACCTGTCTTTGATTCCTTTTCTCCACCGGCAAAGGCCATTGCGACAACTGCCAAAGCTACGAGAAGAATGCTGATGGTTTTCTTCATAATCTAACTCCTTTAATTAGTATTTCTTTTTTTTGTTCAACCCTTTATTCCGCTTCTGCTGACACCCTTCATTATGTATTTCCTCAAGAATACGAATACAAGGAAGAGTGGTAATGACACCAATGCCACAGCAGCCATCTGAACAGGATAGTTTACGTCCCCCGTGGTTTCAGTGAATGCATTTCTCAGTCCATTGGTTATCATACGATGGTTTTCATCGTTGGCTACAAGACGAGGCCAGATATAACTGTTCCATGCTCCCATCATCTTTAGTATTGTTATGGATATGAGAGTGGGAAGAGAGAGGGGAATCATGACCTTGCATAGATACTTCAAGTCACTTGTTCCGTCTACCTTTGCAGCCAGATAGAGTTCATCAGGTATCTGCATGAAATTCTGCCTCAAGAGATATATGTAGAATACAGACACCAGGAATGGAACTATAAGTACGGTATATGTATTGATCCATCCAAGCTTGGTGACTGTGCTGTAGTTTGTAATGGTAAAGAGTTCCCCTGGAATCATCATTGTAGCCAAAAGGGCTGCAAAGAGAGCATTCTTACCTGCAAACTCAAGACGAGCAAAGGCAAAGGCCGAGAGGATGGTGATGACAAGGGAGAGTATTGTGGATACCACTCCCACATATAGAGAGTTGAGGAACAGTCTACCTAGGTTTGCAGAGGAGAAGGCCT
>JALFRH010000158.1 GCA_022785155.1 Spirochaetales bacterium | reverse complement strand
GGATTCGGAGAGAACCATATCAGGAGCAACTGAAAGGTTCATCTTACCTGTACTGTCCTTAAAGCCCATAATGTTGAGGTTATACTTCTTTCTTACATCCACCTGCTGCACTGTCTTCCCGACCCATTCCTTAGGTGTAGATACTTCAAAGATACCATGCTTTTCATCCAGCTCTATGTAATCGAGGATATGGTCTGAAGTAAATCTTATTGCAAGCCAGGAAGCCAACTGCTTCTCAGGATAGACGACTTCATCTGCGCCGTTACGGAGAAGGAACTTCTCCTGTATATCCCTGCTGGCTCTGGAAACAACCTTCTTGGCTCCATTTTCCTTCAATAGGGACGTAACCTCCAAAGAACTTTGGAAATCATCTCCAATGGCTACGATACAGACATCGAAGTCCCTTATCCCCAAGGAAGCGATGAAGGAAGGATTGGTGCAATCTCCAATCTGGGCGCTTGTAACATAGGGCAGAACCTGCTCCACCCTTTCTTCGTCGTTATCTATAGCAAGAGTCTGATGTTTCAATTCAGAAAGCTTCATGGCAATGTGTCTGCCGAATCTTCCCAATCCGATTAATAGGACACTCTTCATATTTCCCCCTAACCCACTGTAATCCTTTCCTGTGGGAGTTTTGCCAGGGTATCACGTCTGGATACAGTGGCATATATCAGCGTAAGGCCTCCGACTCGGCCCATAAACATCAATATAATCAAAATAATCCTGGATGCAATAGTAAGGGAAGGAGTAATTCCCAAAGACAGGCCTACCGTACCGATGGCTGAAGATGTTTCAAAGAGGCAGGTCAAGAATGGAAGATCCTCTATGGCACTTCAGGCCAAGGCCCCGCTGAAAGATAGGAACAGTTATAAGAAGAATATTGCACCTGCAGCCTTTACAGCTTCGTCCATGACTCTCCTGCCAAAACACTCAGCGTCTCCATTTCTTCTGAAAACAGCGAAGGCAGAGAGAATAAGGACTGCAATGGTGGTTGTCTTCATACCTCCTGCAGTGGATCCAGGCGAACCTCCTACAAGCATCAAGAGAACAGTCATAGCCTCTCCTGTCTCAGAGAGGGCATTGTAATCTACAGTATTGAAGCCTGCCGTTCTCGGGGTCACGCTTTGGAAGAGGGAAAACAGAATCCTCTCTTTCATGGGAAGATCTGAGAATTCATGGAAAAACAGAAAGATGAAAGGAAGAAGAATCAAGAGAAAGGTGACGGTGAATATGATCTTTGACTGCACCCTATACTTTCTTATGTGTATTCCATTGGTCCTTATATCATCCCAAGTGAGGAAGCCAATTCCTCCCACGACGATCAAAGTGATGATGGTTATGTTTACAAGAGCATTGGAGCTGTAATAAGTAAGGGAAGAGAACTCTTCTCTTACTCCCATCAAATCAAAGCCTGCGTTACAGAAGGCTGATATGGAGTGGAAGACAGAGTACCAAATACCTTTAAATATACCAAAATCCTTTACAAATACAGGGGAAAGGAAAGCGGCACCCAAGGCTTCGAAAAGGAAGGAATAGAAGAGAATGAACTGGGTCAATCTCAAAATTCCGCCTACTTTATGGGCTGAGAGAGCCTCCTGCATGGTATTTCTTGCAAAAAGACCTATCTTCCGCCCTGATACCATGGCCAGAAATCCTGCCATGGTGACGACACCAAGACCCCCTATCTGAATAAGAATCAGAATAACCATCTCACCGAACATAGACCAATGGGTTGCAGTATCGTAGACCACAAGTCCCGTTACGCAGACAGCTGAAGTCGAGGTAAAGAGTGCGTCGAGAAAAGACGTAGACTTCCCCTCTTCCGTTGCAATGGGAAGGAAGAGAAGCAGGGCACCCACCAGCATAGCCGCCATAAAGCCGAACACAATGGTCTGAAAGGGCGTAAAATGAAGTCTTGGTTTGATATTGTTGTCAAATCTATGCATTTATCCAGGAAGAATAAGGGAGGAGAAGACTCCTCCCATCATCTCAATACCTCTTTAGTATTGGAAGAATTGTTTCACTTCCACAAGCCTTCAGGAATCCTGCAAGCTTAGGTCCCTTCTCTTTATTGATCAAGACCATATAGATCAAGCGGAAGAAGTCTGCACTTTCCATGCCATTGTCCTGTGCCGCCTGATAGATATAGTTGGAGAATTCCTTCTCTCCCATTTCATCCAGATATTTCTCTACAAAGCCTGCAAACTCCCTGATGGCGGAGAGCTCTGTCTCAGTTGCTGCATACTTTTCATCATTCTCTGTCTGAAGTGAGAACTTGAAGTCTTCAGGAGCATAATCCCTAAGCCAGTTCTTTGCACACTCTATCCTGACCTTAAGTCTCTCCTTCTGGCTCTCTGTTGCATCGGAGAGTCTTGAAAGGACCTTCTCTGTATCTCCGCCATAAATCTGGACATAGTTGCAGAGGTGACGGAATGGAATCTGGTAACCTGGCTCCGTTGGAATCTTGGATCCATCAACCTGGCTAAGCTCGTAGATTCTCTTCTCCTTCTCTCTTCTCTGTTCCTTTACAGGAAGAATACCGAAGTAGATTCTTTCACAATTGTCGTAGTCTTCATAGATCTTCAATACATCCAAGTCGAAGGAGATTGCAAACTCGCTCTGTGGCTTCGTGCCTACAAAGAGATATCTGACAATCTCAGGAGGATAGATGGCAAGAACATCATAAAGGTCTGCAACTTCTCCGCCGGAGGAGGAGATCTTTCCACCCATTCCCTTCAGCCTTACAAAGTCATATCTCATGGTTACAGGAGCTTCCCCTCCGAATACCTTGACTACACTCTTGGCTGTATCGTAGCTTCCACCTTCTGTAAGATGGTCCTTTCCACCTGGCTCGAAGTCTACGCCTTCCTTGACCCATCTCATAGGCCAGTCTACACGCCATGGGAGCTTTGTATATGGAGTAGTGCGGATATCGATGGTCTCTGTCTTATCAAGCTCATCATCGTGGTATGTCACACCCCATTCCCCATCCCAACCCAGGACTGTGGTGTTATCACGGTCAGTGAAGGAGGAGAATACGGAAATAGGCCACCAGGAAGCAGGAAGAGGCTCTGTCCTGTACTGATTGAGCACTTCCCTTATCTCGTCCCTATGCTCAAGGGCTGTCCTGATATCAGAAGCATACTTGTTGGTTCTATATCTTTCAGCCTGATAAAGGTATTCAGGATAAACACCAACGGTAGGAAGAATCTTCTCTACGTCAATTTCATTGCCTCTGGCATAGTTTTCAGCTCTGCCTTTGGTATCCGGAACAAGAGTAATAGGCTTTCTGAGGTATGTCTCCAACAGCTCCTTCTGAGGCATATTCTTAGGAACCTTTCTAAATACATCGTAGTCATCCCAAGAATAGATGAACCTTACGTTCTTTCCTCTTTCCCTAAGACATCTCACCACCAGTTCCACTGTGATGATTTCCCTGAAGTTTCCAATATGCACGGTACCGGACGGTGTAATACCGCTGGCACATGTATAGAGTTCCTTCTCACCCTTCTCACGGATGATCTTATCTGCCATTATATCCGCCCAATGGGCATTCTGATTTATCTTTTCGCTCATACAAAATATTATGTCAGAGTAAAGCCCCTTTATGCAACTCTCACACACAAATGTGGATTTTTCCTTTCCACCAAAATATAATGGCCTTATGAAGAAAATTGCCTTTATCTTTATATTGTCCCTTTTGCTTATTTCCTCCGCCTTCTCAGACAACGCCTTCTGGGTCGGTTTCGATCCTGTAGATAAAGCTTGGGATAATTCCCAGCTTCTTTCTTTTACAGATAATTACGAGAAGGGCTCAGAGCTGATAGTAGTAAACGGTGAAGGTAAATCAGTAATAACCATAGTCTATGGCGATCTTCCTGAAACCAATGAAGGAAGAGACCTTGGGCTGACACAGGCTGCTTTGGTAGAACTGGGGCTTTGGGGAAATGGCAAGAGCGAAGTCGAAGTGAAGCTGAGAAAGGGATCAGTAAAAGAAGAGAAGAATATAGAAGAAAACACAGGCTGGTATTCTTTCATACTAAAGGGCGTGGAGAGACCCCTTTCCTATGAAAAGTATAGGACTCTCATTAGAAAAGGATTTAAAGTCCAGGCTACACTGAAGGACGACGACCTCATTTATTTCACACTTCCATACATCGTAGAGTATGAAAGGGAAGAAAAAAGAAATCTCCTCTTGTCTCTGGGTTTGGAGATAGAAGAGGAGATTATATCCGAAAATCCTTACATCAATTAGAAATCAAGGAAGAATGTAAAACTTGTAGTAATCTTTCCCGGCTGGGTATATTTCTCTTTATCCACCAGGAGATAGCTTACCTGATATCCCAAGTCTATGAAATCGAAGAAGGACATTTCCACTTGTACACCTAGGGAAGCAAGGAAGTTGTTCTCAAGTCTGTCTGTATTCAGGACTCTCCCCCATCCATAGCCACAATCCAAGAAGAGATTGACTCTAGGAGCAAGCTTATCCAAGCCCAAGCCCGGTCCTGTTATTCTCAGATCCAAGTTGTTTACAGCTGTAAACTCGGTGTTGTATGTGTAAGTGTTGAATCCTCTTACCTTGCGTCCAAGAGATACAGGTCCCTGTACAAAGGACGGTACGCTCTCTCCACCTGTCCAGCTGGCGTTCATTCTATCAATGAGTATCAAAGATACCACCGAGTCCCCCTCTGCGTCTCTGAGATTATAGAGAGTCTTGGCCCCCACACCATTGATAGTGAATGTAATGTAATCTGCGAAACCCTCAGAGAAACTGTTGATGATCTTTGGTCCATATTTGAAATCCAATCTAGCCCAGAAGCCATCATTGGTGTGGAGAGTATCTTCCATTAGGTCAAGCTTAAGGTTTGCCTGTATTTCCGCTCCCAAAAATGACTTTCCGCCTCCAGCCAGTTCAGGATATATCTTTCCATCATAACTGGAATCTATGATACTATCCAAAGTCCCCTTTATATCAAAGATGCCGAACTGGGATGCCGAGTAGTATCTCTCGTACTTGACGTTTACGCCTGCCGTCAAGAGCAACAGGTCCTTTCCCTCAACAGGACTCTCTCCAAAACCCTGGCGGAACCTTGCTGTAAAGTCATTGCTCCAGACGTTGTATCTTAGGGCTGAGTCCTTGTCCCAAACATCTTTGTAATTATTTTCTCCACTGACCTTATCCTGCCAGAGAAGTCTCTGAAGATAACCTTCTCCCACAAGAAACTGGATATCATGGGTATTGTCATCATTTGATTGAGGCAACTTTACGCCTACACCCATATATGCATAGGAAGGAATGAAACCCATAAGAATATCAGGATGCTGACCAATATCTCCAAAAGCATAATAAACGCTTCCTGCAAAAACCCCTGATATTATAAAGGCTAAAACCAAAAGGACACAAATTATCTTCTTCACAAGATTCCTCCTGAACAAATTGTCCATTATATTCTTGACTATACCATCTAATGTTTTCGTTGAGAATCAGAATTCTTGTAAAATATTGAAACAACCTCACCCCCAATCCAGTCAATTCGACCCATGCAAGAAATTTATGTCCTGTTATAGGAGACACCATTTTTCTTTGAATTGGAGATACCCCCTCCCATTTTACTGTATTTTCATCAGGGCTTGAGGTATATCTCAAGACAATATACAAAGTAGAACCATACATATTGATTATCAGCATGCTTTGCAGAAAGAAAGGTTTTTCTGATAATGAATCAAAATAGTTTTTGCTACCTGTTGAATGAAATAGAGGTTTTATGTTAAATTGTCTTAGCTTTCCCCCTCTAGCTCAGTGGTTAGAGCAGAAGACTCATAATCTTTTGGTCGTTGGTTCAAGTCCATCGGGGGGGATTAGGTTGTCCCTGAAGATATCGGGGACATTTTTATTGGCTACACTGCCAATATATAGAGAGATGTCAAAAAAAGAACCCGGAATCCCGGGCTCTGATCAAACTTCCAACTGGTCGTATTGTTTCTTTAAGTTCTCAACACACCAAGCTGCATTTTCAGGGGTGGTGTTTTCAAGAGTAGCATAGATAAATGGCTTCTCTTTCTTCAGGAACTTAAGGATATTCGTATAATCCATCTCTCCTGTTCCAGCGCCTACGCTCTTAAGGCCATAGCCCTCTCCTGGAGTATAGATGAAGTCTTTGAAATGGACCATTGCAATATCAGGTCCCAGAAGCTCAATTGCTTCCTGGAAGACTTCCTCCCTATGTCCCACGTTGTCCAAATCCAACATGTTGACGGGATCGAAGAGCACCTGAAGATTATGTGATCCTATTTCATCCAGAACTTTTCTGCATACCTTTGGTCCCCAGACAATATGTCTTGCAACAGGCTCGATAGCGAGAGTCACGCCATAGTTTTCAGCACATTTTACAATTGGCTTGAGTTCCTTTATGAAAATAGAAAGGGACTTCTCTGTCCTGCACTCAGGGCAATACTTATACTCGACATTAGGGGCACCGGTTTCCGTCCCCACCATTCCACATCCAAGCAAGGAAGCAAAACGTATATGAGCGTAATACTTCTCCCTGGCCACCTTCATATACTCTTCGTCCGGAGAGGCCAGGTTAAGATAGTTTCCAATTACGGCAATATCCAACTCATTCTTTTCAAATAGATGTCTCAAGTAATTGGAATATCCTGGAGTCAAGGCGGAAGGAGTACATGGATACTCTTTCAGTGCCTTTGAGAGAGCCAAATGGACACAGCTAAATCCCTTGCCCTTTACAATTGGCAGCAGCTCCTCCAAAGGAAGCTTCTCTGCATCGTGTAATCTTAAACCAAACTGAACCATTATTTCTCCTCCTATCTTCTTACATACTCCGAGTATGCCATCATACAGGCTGCAGCGCCATGCTGATTGTCCACTCCTTGCTTCTCAGATAGATAATAACGGGGAGAGCCGTCTCTGTCACGTCTATTGTCAGGACCAGGTCCAAGACCGGCAGAAGCACAAATGCCATAGAGGTGCAGTACACCATCTTCGCTCTTGAGATATGTTCTCCTGATTCCCTCAAGAATCTCTTCGCCTATCTTTCCATATCCCTTTTCAAGCATTCCAAGCCTTTCACCCTTCATCAAAGCGTAAGCCACCATAGCCGATCCGCTTGTTTCAGGATAGTTGCCTTCCATATCCTTCTCATCCACAAGCTGGTAGAACATATTTGTCTTCCCGTCTTTATATGGAAGAAGGCGGTCTATGGCATTCTTAAGCATAGGGATAAGAGTTTTGGAGAGTTCAGTGTGCTTCTGTGCTATCTCGTATGTATCCACCATAGCCATAAGGAACCAACCTTCAGCACGAAGCCATACACACTTTGATTTTCCACTCTCTTTGTCACACCAATCCATTTCACGGGAAGTATCGTTGGCATGGACATAGAGTCCCCTCTCCTCATCCCACAATAGATCGTGGGCTGATTTGAACTGAGAGAATACATCCCCCCACTTTTCATCATCACAGAAATCTACAATGGACTGGGCATAGAATGGCTGCCCCATATATAGGCCGTCAAGCCAAACCTGATGGGGGTAGATGTCTTTATGCCAGAAATTACCTTCCTTTGTCCTAGGATAATCCGATAGCATGGAGTAGACCTTTTCCACTGCCTTTACATATCTTGGATCCCCTGTAAGGTTACGGAGAATCGTCAAGGTCTTGCCAAAGGAAATCTTATCTATATTCCTGCTCTCAGGGCAAAGGTTGACTACAGTTCCATCTGGAAGCATCAAGAAACGGGAGGAAGAGAATATGGCGTCACGCCAGGTATTGTCACCTGTAGCTGCAGCCAAATCATCATATCCAACCATAATGATATCGTCTTTGTAATTCCATTTCTGTTTATCAAGCCAGAAAGGAAGTACAGTATCCTTATACTGTCTGAAATATGTCTCCCACATTCTCTTTCCTCCTTTTTTTACACATTGATCATGTTATTGGCGCCGGATTGTCGATAATAAGATCGTTGTAGATACCAAGAGCCTCAGCCCTACTCTTCTTGCCGCTGCAGCAGTCAAGAATAAGGTTATAGACCATGAGACCTACTTCTTCGAAGGTTCCTTCTCCCGTAATGATATCTCCTGTGTCGATATCGAAGATATCATTCCACTTTTCCTTGATCTCGTGCCTTGTGCAAAGCTTTACAATCGGAATCTCCTTTAGACTGTATGGAGTTCCACGGCCTGTGGAGAAGACCTGAAGGGTGATACCTGAAGCAAGCTGGGTAGGTCCACATACAATATCGGACGCAGGTGTTGCAATGAAGTTCATACCATGCTTGGTAGGAATCTCGGCAGGGCCCAGGACGTCCACAATGGGAGAATTTCCGGACTTTGCAATACTTCCCATGGACTTTTCCTTGATGTTTGAAAGTCCTCCTTTTTTATTACCCGGGGTGGTATTTGCACTTCTGTCTACGCCGCCTTTCTTCAGGTAGTTGTCGTACCATCCGATCTCTTTGATGAGCTTATCCACTGTCTCCTTGTCCTGGCATCTTCTGGCGATCATCTCTACAGCATCCCTTACTTCTGTGACTTCAGAAAAGGCTGTAGTAGCACCACCCTTTGCCAACAAGTCGAAGGCGAAACCGATGGATGGGTTTGCACTGATTCCGCTGAAGGCATCGGAGCCGCCGCACTGTGTTCCTACAAAAAGCTTTGAAAGAGGAAGCTCCGTGCGTCTTCTCTGGTTCAATCTCTCCAGTTTCTTCTCAGCCATAGCCATAATGGAATCAATCATTCCAGCATATCCGTCGCACTCCTGCAGCACTACAATGTTGTCATCATTGATCTCTTCAGGCTCAAGGATCCTATCGACGCTCAGTTTCTCGCAGCCCAAGGAAACAACCATTATTTCCCCTCCGAAATTAGGATGATGGGCAAGGTTTTTTACACATCTGATAGGAATCACTGCATCTGGGGCATCAATGGCCACTCCACAGCCATAGGGATGAATCAGAGCCGATACATCGTCTACGTTCTTATACTTTGGAAGAAGCTCTCTTCTGATTCTCTCTGTTGCGGCTCTCAATACACCTGCACAGCACTGGACAGTCGTCGTGATACCCAGAATATTTCTTGTTCCGGCAAACTTGCCTTCTCCGTTATCATACCCCATCCAAGTGGTGCGCTCAGGCTGCAGTGAAGGATATTCGCCTTCTCCGCCGAAAGTAAGGGAAGAAAGCTCCGGTGAAGGAGGGAGAGTAAGCATCTTCTCGTTGATCCAGGCTCCCTTCTCCACATCTTCCGTCAAGTATCCCAAGGTGACACCGTATCTTATTACAGCGTCACCCTTAGCCATAGGTACAAGAGCCACTTTATGACCCTGAGGAACATCGGATAGAAGTGTGATACCCATTCCTTCAAGGACATCACCTTTCTTAGCTTCTTTGATTACCACGGCGACATTATCTTTTTTATTGATTTTTATGGCTCTCATAACTCACCTCAAATAAGATTCGCCTTCTTCATGGCTGCAACGATGCCATCCCTTGCCTTGCCTTCCGGTGTAGGAAGATTCGGTCTATAAGGAACGCCTACGTCTCTACCCACAAGGTTTGCCATATCCTTTGCAGCTACAGGGAAGGATGCCGCATCCATGCTGAGTCTTACAGGATTGAGTTTGAACTGCGCCTCCAAAGATCCCTTGATATCTCCAGCAATGAATTTATTGTATACATCTGTAATAAGGTGTGGCATGAAGTTGGCTGCAGTGCATACTCCTCCCACAGCTCCATGGCAGAGAGCGGCATAAAGGAGAGTGTCCTTACCACCGAAGACTTTGAAATCTACGTCTCTTGTCCTTCTGATGAACTCCTCCATCTGAGTAATATCACCGCTGGTATCCTTCATACCTACGATATTCTCCACTTCATGGGCAAGTCTATCCACAAGATTTGCACTCATTGTGTATCCCACCCTGCCCGGGTTGTTGTAAAGAAGCATTGGAGTTGAAGGAACTGCATCGGCAATAGTCTTGAAGTGCAGGAAGAGTTCTTCTTCTGTGGGCTTCAGGAACATAGGCTGGAGTACCGAGATACCATAGGCACCCTTCTTAATAGCCATCTTTGCCAATCTTACGCACTTCTTTGTGCTGATGGCGCCGATTCCGAAATAAACGGGAACCCTGCCGTTGCTCTGAGATATCATGATCTCAAGGCCCCTCTCCATTTCGTCTTCTTCGACCATATAGAATTCACCGTTGCTACCGAAGGCGAGAATACCCAGGACTCCCCCTTCGATGACATAATCCACTTGGCTTCTAAGCTTTTCTTCATCAATTCTCTCGTTCTCATCGATTGGGGTGAGAATAGGAACGACAACCCCTTTTATCAAGCTTTTATCCATATATAACCTCAGTCCTTTTTTTCTACAGAAACGTTAGATATCTTTTCGTAGTATCTTACGAGGGCACTATGGTCCTCTACGCCACAGCCATCATTCTTCAATGCCTGCATCATCTCCATTACGCTGGCTGTAAGAGGAAGGGATGTAGAGGTTGCATGGGCTGCGTTGATGGCGTTGTTAAGGTCCTTGATGTGAAGTTCGATTCTGAAACCTGGCTTAAAGTTGTGGGCCATCATCATCGGGGCCTTGGCATCCAGTACAGTGGAACCTGCAAGACCGCCTCTGATTGCATTATAAACGAGGGCTGGATCTGCGCCGTTCTTTACAGCGAGAGTAAGAGCTTCTGAAACGGCTGCAATGTTGATTGCTACGATAACCTGGTTTGCAAGCTTTGCAACGTTTCCACTTCCAAGTGCGCCGACATATGTAACGGAACCGGCCATTGTCTTCAAGAGATCATAATACTTGTCGAAAGTCTCTTTTCTTCCGCCTACCATTACAGAGAGTGTTCCGTCGATAGCCTTTGGTTCACCACCGGAAACAGGAGCATCCATAAGCTCGATGCCCTTCTTCGCAAGTTCTGCACCGATGCTCTTGCTTTCAACCGGGTCGATGGAGCTCATGTCGATTACAACTGTTCCTTCTTTGGCTCCATCGATGATGCCATTTTCACCAAGGCAGACTTCCCTTACCTGAGGTGAGTTTGGAACCATTGTAATGATGACGCTGCACTTCTCTGCAACTTCCTTTGATGAAGAAGCAGCTTCAGCTCCACATGCAACAAGCTCATCTACACTTGCTCTGCTGCGATTATATACAACGACTTCGTGTCCATTTTTAAGAATATTTTTGCTCATGGGCTTTCCCATGATTCCCAAGCCAATAAATCCTACTTTCATATTCTCCTCCAAAAGAAGTATTAAAATAAAAAAAGAATACAATTCTTACTTTTACAAGAAGGTTATTCCAGAGAACAAGAAAGAGCAAATTGATATTAATGATTTCCTCTTTCGTAAAAACTAATAATGATTATTCTCTGTTTTAATGGAAAATAAACATATGCCTGATAGATACATTTCCACTTATTACACTTCTATTTCCTCTTTGAAAAGAAGAATGGAGAAAAACTACAGAACCTATGGCTTCAAAGGCCCTTTTGAAAAAAAAGACTTTGAAGAGTGGCGGGAAAGCTCCAGGAAAAAACTGTCTTCACTACTTGGTCTGGAGATAATTGAAAGGGACTCCGGGGATCTTTCATTCAATGAAAGACGAGAAGAGTGCGTGATAAATGAGGATGGCATAAAGAGGGAACATACATATATCGACACTGAAGAAGATGTAACCATGCCTTTATATATCCTCCACCCCTCACAAAAGTCCAAGGGCACCTTCATCGCCCTTGCAGGCCATAACGGAGCTGGAAAGGAATCGGTTGCAGGCATAAAGGACAACCCTGCAGTAAAGGATAAGATCGAGAAATACAACTATGACTATGGTCTATATCTATCACACCTCGGATACACTGTCATATGCCCAGACCCAAGAGGCTTCGGAGAAAGAAGGGAAAAGGCTACCCAGGGAGATGAAGACGAGAAGTATCTAAAGTCCTCCTGCAAGGAACTGGCCCAGTCGGCCATCGCCCTTGGCTTTACCCTTCAAGGCCTCAACGTCTGGGATACCATGCGTCTTATTTCATACCTAGAGGAAAGGGATGATATAGATACCTCTGACCTGGGAGTAGTAGGATTCAGTGGCGGAGGTATGCTCGCCCTATATACCTCAGCCTTGGATGAGAGGATAAAATACACAATGATTTCAGGATATTTCTACGGCTATGAGGAATCATTGTTGGAATTGAACTCCAACTGCCCATGCAACTATGTGCCTTCCATTTTCACATACTTCGATATGGGGGATATAGCATCCCTCATAGCTCCAAGGCCCCTGGCGATACAGTCGTGCATGAATGACCATCTGGAAGGAAGAAGGGGCATGGATAATGTCATGGACCAGATGGACATCCTGAAAAGAAGCTATGCTCTATACAACATGTCAGTCTTCCACGATACACCTCCGGGAGACCATGCTTTCCATAAAGACAAATTGGAGGAAATACTAGCTTTCTTCAAAAAGGAGACAAAATGAAAATAGTAGATGTAAAAGTTTTGAAGTTCCACACTATATCCCACGTAGTAAGGGACTCGGAGTTCCACTCTCATCCAGGCCCCGCCCACGATAGTACCGAAAATCTTCTGGTGATCACATGCGACGACGGCACTGAGGGACTTGCCTTCGGTCCTATGGATGAAAGGGTGATACTCTCTACAGTCAAAGAAATCCTCATTGGGGAAGATCCCTTCTTCAGAGAGAGAATATGGAGGCGTCTAGTACAGCTTCAGAGACTAAGAAGAAACCTTACGGAAAGCACTCTCTGCGCTGTAGATGTGGCCATTTGGGATCTTTGCGGCAAGAAGCTGAATCTCCCTGTATCAAAAATCCTGGGGCAATATAGGGAGTATATCCCGGCTTACGCTTCAATTATGGTTGGCGATGATATCCCAGGTGGCCTGGATACACCTTCTGCCTACGCAAAGTTCGCCG
>JALFRH010000148.1 GCA_022785155.1 Spirochaetales bacterium | reverse complement strand
CTTCATTGTCCTCTTACTCCGGAAACCAGAGGCCTTATTGGAAAGAGGGAACTGAAGATGATGAAAAAGAGCGCTATACTTGTAAACGTTGCACGTGGGCCCGTGGTGAACGGGAAAGCTCTGGTCGAGGCCCTGGAAAAGGGAGAGATAGCCGGAGCCCTGGTGGATGTGTTTGATAAAGAGCCTCCTGTGGCCTTGGACACCCCGCTTCTCTCCGCTCCCAACACACTCCTTACTCCCCATGTAGCCTTTGCAACCAAGGAGTCCATGAGCCTGAGGGCAGAGATTGTCTTTGATAACCTAAGAGCTTGGATGGAAGGGAGACAGATCAATACAATCATCTGAACCATGTAATATGAGCCCCGAGTGGGCTCATATACTCTATATATCTTCGTCCTTGATTATCTTGAATATAGTTGTGTTTTCGTGGATAAGAGGGGAGGAAGAAAAACCTATAGTTCCGTCTACAGGAGATGTTATTTCATATAATACATGGGCGGAGTAGGTGTCCAGGATTCTTGCTATGGGCTCTCCCTTTTCGACGTACTCTCCCCCCTGTTTCAGTATTTCCAAAAATCCTGCCTTCCCGCTTCTCAGTGAGATTATGTCCTTTGACTGGATTATCCTGTAAATATATTCTTCTTTTCCTGTAAATCTGATGATTCCCTCCTTTGACAGGAAGTTGAGAATAGCGTCCACTGCCTGTTTTGATGAAGATGGGTCTATGGTCTCCGTGGTTGTTGTATACAAGGAGAATGCCTTTACTCCCCATATCTGCCAGTTGTAGTTCAGTGTTGTAGTGTCAAAGGAGCGTGGAGTATGGAGAATTACAGAAGGAAGTCCGAACTCCAAGGCCGTCTTTGTGTCTTCATACCCTGTCTTCATCATTCTTATATGCCGAACTTCACCCCATAGCGAGCAAGAAGATCATTGATACGATCACAGTTTTTTAACTCTTCTTTATATGCCATCTCTCCACCTATAAAAGACAAAGGCGTCCCACAGATTATGTGAAACGCCTTTGCTTCTAGTGAGAGAATAGTTTTTTGATTTATTCATTCAAGGTACATTGGAATAGTAGTTTTATATTTCCCTACAGTAAGATCAAAAATGTTCTTTCTATAACAAATGGTATGATATGTACTCCCCAAATATAGAATAAGCTCTATCAAAACAATATATATGTCTGGATGTAAAATATTCCGTTGGTGTTGTATTTTTTTGCTGAAACATAATCTTTGTGGTATTCGGCCCCTTGTCCAAGATGCCGATACTTAAGGTAAAATGGGGCTATGAGAAAAACAAAGATAATATGTACTATGGGGCCGGCTGTTGAAAGCGAAGAAAAGATCAGGGAACTGATTGAAGCTGGAATGGATGCCGCCAGATTCAACTTCTCCCATGGAAGCCATGAAGAACATAAAAGAAGAATAGAGATGGTGAGAAAGGTTGCTTCAGAGATGAATGCGACTGTCGCCTTTATTTTGGATACAAAGGGACCTGAGATCAGAGTAGGGGACTTCAAAGATAAGAAAATCGAAGTGCAGGAAGGTCAGGAATTCGTCCTATACCATGATGTTTCTGTTTTGGGGGACCAGAATGGAGTGGGTATCACCTATCCATATCTAGGGGAAGACATCAAGAAAGGCGATAAGATTCTCATTGATGACGGACTTGTTTCCCTTACTGTTTCTGATATCAAGGCGGGAGATATCTACTGTACTGTAGATAACGGTGGAAGAATATCTTCAAAGAAATCCATCAACGTCCCTGGTATCGACGTGGATCAGGTATTCATCAGCGACAGGGATAGAAGTGATATTCTATTTGGTATTCAGGAAGACTTCGATTTCATCGCTGCTTCCTTTGTCCGTAATCAGGATGATGTAAAGAAGCTGAGAAAGCTTCTTAATGTAAATGGTGGAGAGAATATCAAGATTATTGCGAAGATTGAGAATAGCTCAGGTATCGAGAACTTGGAGTCTATCCTCAAAATAGCGGATGGTGT
>JALFRH010000141.1 GCA_022785155.1 Spirochaetales bacterium | reverse complement strand
AGTTCATCGTTTTCTGTGACGGATATCATCAAGTCTGCGTTGTGGAGTCTCTCGTCCTCCCATACTTCCTCGTCTGTAATGGAGTCGTTCAATACCAGAAGATAGGGGAACTCCTCTGCAAAGGATGAGCATATATCGCTGTCTTTATCTATTAGCACCATTCTCTCCTGAGTCTTCTTTCCCATCATCCTGAGTAGGTACCTGGCTATTCTTGTACCTCCCACAATAAAGGCCTTCTTAAGCTTTATGGAGGAGTTTTCTCCTCTGAAGGAAGAGAAGATGGAATCGCTGTCATCGTCTACAGCCATAACAGCCAACTCGTCTCCAGCCATCAACACCGTTCCTCCACTGGGGGAGAATACTTCCTTTCCTCTCCTGATGCCGATGACTACGTATTGGCCGTCCAGCATCTTCTTCACTTCAATAAGGGATTTTCCTTGGAACATGGAGCCTTCCTGGATGTATGAAGTGAAGAGAATGAATTCAGCGTCGTCAAATCTGATTACATCGGAAAAGAGACCGGATTTGATGATGCCTGCAATACGTTTTGCAGCCTCTTCCTCCGGGTTTACAATATGGTCGATGCCCAATATCCTTCCACCCTTATGTTCCGCTTCTTTTCCCAAGTAGGAAATACCTCTGATGGCTGCAATGGTCTTGGTTTCAGGGAAATTGGATGCAGCGATACCGCAGGCCACGAGATTGACCTCATCGCTGTCGGTCACAGCGATTATGGCCTCCGCCTCTTTGGCTCCGGCTTCTTCCAAGACAGAGATATCCGTGGCGCTTCCACAAATCGCCATCAAATCCAGCTTTGCCATAATCTGGGAGCACCTTTCATTGTCCCAATCGATCATGATTACAGATTTTTTCTCTTCAATAAGGTGACGTGCAAGTCTCGCCCCACGTCTACCTGCTCCAAGTATTACAACGCTCATCTCTACAATTGTGGATTAAAATACCCTTGGTAAGCAAGAAAAATGAAAGAATTGACCCAAAGATGGAGTAGTTATAAGGATAACTTAGGTATATCTCATTCTCTTAAGTAGTATGGTATATCAAGATTATCAATGTGATTTTTTATATAAATCTCAAAAAATCATCTTTCAGAATCTTGATTTTCCATATTTTTTTGTAGTAGAAAAATCGCCATGGAAAACTTATTGGCTGCAATTGATAGTACAATTCCAGGAGAGATGATTTCTTCTTTGATGAAAGTCTACAGAGAGCTGGATGAGAAACAATCACGTTTCCAACATGATTTTCATGTTTCCTGCATTGAGGGCTGTGGAGAGTGCTGCCTCCACTATGTTCCCGTGTTGACCCAGGCAGAAGCCCTTGTGGCGGCTTATGTAATAATCAGGGACAAGAAAGAAGACCAAGTCCTTTCCCGCCTTAACGGCAGTGACCCTGATTCCCCAGTTTGTCCTTTCTATAATAAAGAGGGCGGCTATCACTGTTCATTATATGAAGGAAGAAGTATGGTCTGCCGTCTCTTCGGCTTCTCCTGCAGTGAAAACAAGGAACATGAACTTGTATGGCGTTCCTGCAAGTGGAAGGATGGGAATAAGGAAGAGATAGCTTCTGATGTTTTAAAAGCCAATAGAGTCGATGTTCCTGTTATGAGCGAATATGGAGAGAGGCTTGAGGAGTGTAGTGATATTGAAGGGGAGAGTATATACTCCGCCATTCCGAAGGCCATTTGGAAACTAAAGATGATTCTGGAGATGACAGAGAACACCTCTGCGTAGTAGAGTTTAAGTATGAAAATCCAATACATCCCAAGAGAGAAGGCTGAAAGCATAGCTCAGACAAAGCCCTTTCTTCTTTCTCAAGTTACAATATCTTCCCCTTCTTCTTCCTTTATTATGATTACAAGGGAAGAGGTCCTTAGAGTCTGCTTTGATCTTGCCATTGTAAGCCGGGATGGAGAAATCCTCTATCTCTCGGATCCCAGCCTTGAAAAAGACGTCAGTGATTTTATTGAAGAAAACAGGTAAGTGGAATCTTGAACAACAGTTAATAAAAAAGAGTGTAAGTTAATTGCACCTCAATTGTTTTGCCCTCATTTTGTATTAGAATAAATACAGAAGGAAGGAAAACAGTGACTATTGGCGACACAATCAGGAAGTATCGGAAAGAAAACAATATGACCCAAGAGGATGTTGCAGTCTCTCTCGGTGTCTCCACTCCTGCAGTAAACAAGTGGGAAAGGGGAGTGACCATGCCTGATATTGCACTACTTTCCCCTATGGCCAGGCTTTTTCATATTACGACAGACCAGCTTCTTTCCTTTAAGTCTGATTTGTCGGACAAGGAAGTTGGAGACATTGTCCAAGAAATAAACCATAGCTTTGAGAAGGAAGAGTTTACCTCTGTCTTTTCCCGCATCGAAGCTCTGGTCAGGGAGTATCCTTCCTCCTATAGTCTCATTCTTTCCCTTTCCCTTATTCTGGAGTCCCAGTGTACGATTAAAGATATTCCTGATAGAGATAAGTATGACGATTGGATTGAGAAGCACGCTCACATACTTTTGGAAAGTGGAGTAGAGAGCATCAGACTACAGGGCGCGGATCTTCTCTTCAATCTCTATATGCGCCAAAAAAGATATGACGAAGCGGAAAAGTGTCTTGAACACTTCTCTCTCCAGAATCCTGAAAGAAAGAGGAAAAAGGCCTCTATTTATGTAGAAAAAGGTGAGTATGAAGAGGCTTTCAAGGCCTTGGAAGAGACTCTCTTTTCCTTGGGGCAGTCAATTGAAGCCACACTTAATGAAATATATATGCTGGAAATGAAAACGGGAGCATATGATAAAGCCCAATACATACTTGGGAAAGAGGAGACCCTTGCAGATTTATTGGATAGGGGAACCTACCACAGGGTCTCTTCTTGGCTGGATTATTATGTGGCGAGAAAGAATGGAGATGGTGTGATTTCAATTATGGAACAATTGTTGGAAAACACAGACTCCCTTCTTTCCTTTACATCCTCACCCCTTTTTGAGCATATGAATTTCAAGATAGTGGATCCCTCTTATTTCCAAAACATCAGAAAGGATCTTATAGATAGTTTCATCAATGAGGAAACCTATGATTTTGTAAAAACCTCTCCCCTTTGGCCCGACTTCAAAAAGAAATGGCTTGGATCAAAAATACAATGAAATGAAGAGGAAAAACTCAAGTGTGTCATTTTGACACTTTTAGAGGTCTTTTGACTGCACTTGGGTCAAATTGTCTCTCCCTTATTCCCTCCCTTTGTGACAATTTGTCCTTAAAGGAGGTTGATTAGGATTTGTCGATTTATACTATTTCCTTTTATTATATAAAGTTAAAAGAAATTGGCACGGTGTTTTCATGTGCATTGGTGTAGCGGAAAACTACAAAGGAGACATAAAATGAAATATTATATCAATAGAACAAACCCATCCCTTAACGGACTCGACGCAATCTTCTCTGACCTCTTCGGAGACGGAGTATATGGAGCGCGCATCCCTCAGGTGGACGTATACGAGACACCTTCCTCATATGTTGTCGAGGCGGAGGTCGCAGGATACAGCGAAGGCGACATCGCAATCGACGTGGAGAAGCATGTCCTCACAATTAAGAGCGACGACAAGAACATGAAGAAAGTCAACCAGGAGGAGAATGAAGCTGAGAAGAAGGAGGAGAGGAAGTACCTCATGAGAGAAATCTCAAGACCATCCTTCTCCAGAT
>JALFRH010000099.1 GCA_022785155.1 Spirochaetales bacterium | reverse complement strand
CCTCCATTGTGGCCTTCTTGTCGCTGACAATGACGTTCACAAGGACCTGAGGATAGTCCTTCATCTTCTCCGAGAGCTGGGACAGTGTCTTACCTGACTTCACCATTACTTCCGAGAGGAGAAGGGATGTAAGGATTCCATCTCCTGTATTAAGGTAGTCGTTGAAGATGATATGACCTGACTGCTCGCCACCGATGATGTTTCCATGTTCCATCATATATTCATGGACAAATCTATCCCCCACCTTTGTCTGGGTATAGAGGATGCCTTCATCTTCTAGAGCCTTATAGAGTCCCATGTTGCTCATTACAGTGGTGACCACTGTATTTGTCACAAGCTTATCCTGGCTCTTTAGCCATGTAGCCCAGATGTACATCACCCTGTCTCCGTTGATGATGGCCCCAGTCTTATCTACGGCAATACATCTGTCTCCGTCACCATCATAGGCAAAGCCTACGTCTGCACCCACTTCAAGGACTTTGTTCACAAGGCCCTTGATGTGTGTAGACCCTGCATCCTTATTGATGTTGGTGCCGTCAGGTGTATTGTTTATTACAGTCACGTTGGCTCCCAGTCTCTTGAAAACCGATGGGGCCAGGGCATAGGAGGCACCATTTGCTGTATCAAGGACAACCTTGAGGCCGCTTAAAGGAGTATGGACTGCAGTAGTCAGGAATCCAGAGTACATGACTCTGGCATCCATATAGTCGATGACCTTTCCTATCCTCTCCTTTGTGGCGAAAGGAATATCTTCTTCAGAGTCAGGCCTATCTATGTACTCTTCCACCATCAAAAGAAAGTCATCGTTCATCTTATCTCCAAGGGAGGAGAAGAGCTTGATACCGTTATCGAAATAAGGGTTATGGGATGCGCTTATCATTATTCCACAATCAAAGAACTGGGTCTTTGTAATATAAGCGACACTTGGTGTTGTAGTTACATGCATGTTGTAGGCATCGGCGCCGCTGGCTGCAATGCCGCTCAAAAGAGCATACTCAAGCATGTAGCAGCTGAGTCTTGTGTCCTTTCCCACAAGGATCTTGGCTTCATGGGCCTCCCTGTCCTTGGAGTAATACCAACCAAGGAATCTGCCGATACGATAAGCGTGGTTGAATGTCAGACCTACGTTTGCTTCACCTCTGAATCCATCTGTTCCGAAATACTTTGGCATATTATTCATTCCCCTTCTTCTCTACAATATCACCTTCTTTCTTGAAGATGGAATTGGCTTTCACCACACCTCTTACTCTTGAAAGAGGGTATATATTTGAGTGGGGACCTATTACAGAGCCTGGGCATAGGACGCTATTGCAGCCCACTTCCACATAGTCTCCAAGGAAGGCGCCAACCTTCTTGATTCCTGTCTCGATTTCTTCACCGTTTTCCTTATCTTTGATTACTACAAGTGTCTTATCCGATTTGACGTTGCTGGTTATGCTTCCGGCCCCCATGTGGCTTCTATAACCAAGAATGGAGTCTCCCACATAGTTATAGTGCGGAACCTGGACGTTATCACTGATGATGACGTTCTTCAGCTCCACGCTGTTTCCTACGACGCAGTTCTCCCCGATAAGGGCGCTTCCCCTTACAAAGGCGCAGTGTCTCACCTCAGTGCCCTTTCCGATGATGCAGGGTGATCCGATATAGGCTGAGGGCATGACCGATGCTTCCTTATGGATCCATACGCCTTCCTTTGGGTTATCATATTCATCCTTGGAGAGTTTCTCTCCAATGGAGAGTATGAGGCTCTTTATTCCAGAGAGGGCCTCCCATGGATATTGAAATGATTGGATGTAGGAAGAAGCAAGAGAGTGCCCTTCTTCAAATAGCTCTTTTGTTGTGTACACAATATTCCCCCGAAGTACAGTTTTTTTGCTCTTTAAATTTATCACATGAGAAGAGTTGACTCAACTCTCATATAACACGTCAGGAATTATTGCCTCCTTTTTTTGCCTTCACTCACCTTTTCCGTCATGATTTCTATTATGGTTTTATCTGTTTCCCTCATTCCTTCCCTGGCAATTCTGGAGACATTGTCTATGGTGTTCTCAACACCCTTCTTTACGATTCCGTCCCCTCCATAGAATTCACTGCCATACTTCTGCATTTCCATTCCCAAGAGTCCTGCCTCCACAGCAGAAGCTATTTTTGCCGCGCAGCTGGCTTTGGCTCCGTCGCAGATCATTCCGCTTTCTATTGCCAGGGCATTTACTACAGTGTGGGATATTTCATTCTCCCTTCCCCCATATAAGTAGCACACTCCGGCTCCCGCCCCGGCGCCTGCACTTGTTGCACCGCAGTATGCCGAAAGGCGCCCGATGCCGCTTTTAAGATGGATTGTCACCAAATTCGATACAACAAGGGCCCTTAGCAGCGTGTTGTGCGACACCCCAATATCACGGGCATATACGATTACTGGAAGGGAGGCCGTCAAACCTTGGTTTCCAGAGCCGCTGTTGATGATTACAGGTCTCTCGCTACCATTCATCCTTGCGTCGCTTCCTGCAGCTGCATAGGCTTTGGCTTTATTGTGTACGCTCTCTCCATAGCTCTTTAAAAGTATGGATCCTATATTGGCTCCCCTTGGGGAGGTCAGGCCCTCCTCCGCTATGGCTGTGTTGTACTCTATCTGGCGCTCTATAGTATCTTTGATAAGATCTATATCCACACTTTCGGCATACTCCACAATATTCTTTATTGTGAGAATAGACCTGTCCACATCTCTAACGGTGGTGGTTTCAGAGTATTCCTTTTCAAAGAGTACTTCCCCGTTTCTCTCCTTTCTTATGACATTGGTGTGGGTACCTGCTATTTCCACAGAGGCTTTTTCCTCTCTATTTTCCAGTTCCACTTCTATATGGAAGATATATCCCTTATTGGAGGGTAGGACAGTAAACTCCGCCTCATTCCTCAACTTCTTGCTTTTCTCTATATCTTCCTTGGTTATTTCTGACAATACCTGCAGTTCCAGGTCTTCCCTTCCCCCTACAATGCCTATGCTGGAAGCAGCTTCTATTCCTCTCTCTCCTCCTGTGTGGGGTACAACCACGCTCTTTACATTCTTTATTATGTTGGGGCTTGCATATATCCTCACTGCCGTGGG
>JALFRH010000105.1 GCA_022785155.1 Spirochaetales bacterium | reverse complement strand
AGCTTTCGCTGCAGGACAGGGACCTACATTCTTCAACCTTCCTATCGAAAACGAATATCAGTACATCGAAGCAGGAAGAGTTGCTCCAGCTGACTATGCTACACTTGGCTTCAAAGATGCTAAGGATTTGATCGCTAGTTATGCTGACGGCATGATCGATGCAGTCGTTTATGATGGAGACGTTTATGGTCTTCCTCTTGAGACAACAAACTGGTCCATCTTCCTCAACAAGAAGGTATTCAGGGATGCAGGCTTGGATCCAGAGACAGATTATCCTAAGACATGGGAAGAAATGGTTGAAGTCAGCAAGAAGATCGTCATCAGAGATGGAGACATCATCACACGCCGTGGCTTCGATTTCAGATATTCCTACGAGCTTACATACTTCGTTCCAATGGTAGAGCAGCTTGGTGGTTCTCTTGATGCAGAGAAGGGCTGTGTAAACGAAGAAGCATGGGTAAAGGCCCTTCAGTTCATGAAGGAATGGGGTCCATCAGGAAACAACCTTGGTAACCCGACCCTTACAGCTGCAAGAAAGCTTTTCAACAAAGACAACAACGATATTGCTATGGCTAATACCGGTCTCTATCAGGAAGCAAGAATCCTTTCCGACAACCCTGACTTCTACAACAGTGGAGAGTGGATGGTTGTTCCATATCCAGTATTCGAAGATGCTGTCAATGATGTTGCAGGCTGCTTCTATGGCCACTTCTACATGGTCAACGCCGATGCTTCCAAGGAAGAGCAGAAGGTCGCTTGGGACATCATCAAGTACTTCCTCCTTACAGAAGGACATGCTGAAGAGTATCTTACAAATGTAGGACTTATCCAGCCTACAAATGCACTTATGAACAGTGAAACATATAAGAATATGCCATACTCAGACGTATTCTCAGGAGACTTTGCAAGATCTCACATCGTCTACTACGAAAAGGGTGCATCAGCTATTCAGAGCGCAATCAACACTGCAATCAAGAGTGTTATGCTCCAGGGCGTAGAACCAAAGGATGCATACAATACACTCCAGACAGCTGTAATGGAAATCCTTGAAGACTGAGGATCCAACTCTAATGCCTTGGATCTTAATGACCCAAGGCATTTTCAATAACTTTTTTTGGATTGAAGAATGAAAAAAACAAAAAAATACAGCATTGAAAGACGCCAGGCAAGATGGGGTTTTGCTTTTACAATACCTTGCTTGGTATTTTTCGCAATCTTTGCATTTTACCCCATAATAAGTGCCTTTATTACAAGCTTGACCAACCGTAAAGCCATAAGCAGAAACTATAGCTTTGTTGGTCTTGAGAACTATATCTATATTTTTACAAAGGGAAATGGAGGTTATTCGCTCCTCAATTCCCTTCGTGCAACCTTGGAATTCACCATAGGTACCTTTATTCCAATGGTGGTTGTATCTTTATTTGTGGCAGTCCTTCTTTCTCAGTTGAGAAAACCGGGACATTCCAAATTCTATGAACTCTGTTTCTATACTCCTGCTGTACTGTCAAGTGTAGTTGCAGCCACGATCTGGATGATCCTTTTCCAGCCTACAGGTCTTGTAAACCAGATGTCAAACTTTTTGATGATGACAAGTGGTAGGGACTACCAGTGGTTGACAAGCAACACAATGCTGCAAGTCTCCACGATGATAGTCTATTTCTGGAAATACATCGGATACTTTACTATCCTCTTCATAACTGGATTGGCTTCCATTCCATCGACGCTATATGAAGCGGCCCTGGTGGATGGATCCAGTCGTTGGCACTCTTTCTGGCATATTACTCTGCCTTTATTGAAGCCTACTGTGGTCTTGGTATCCATTATGGCAATGCTTCAGTGTCTCAAGACATTCTCCACCCAGTACATGTTCGTACAGGGAGGAACTGCAAGAGCACCTATCGATGTCATCACCATGAACATTTACTTCACAGGTGTAAACAATGGATATCTGGGTAGGGCAAGCGCCATGAGCATCGTCCTTTTCCTTATCATGCTGGTATTTACTGCACTGCAGTTTAAGTTCCAGAGCGGCGACGATGTGGATTATTAAGGAGATAGGCCATGAAAAACCAATTTGTAGGTAAAATCAGTGTCGGGGAAGTCCTCAGTTATGTCTTTTTGACAATAGTATTGGTCTTCTGTATATTGCCGCTTCTCTTTATGGTGACGGCTGCATTTATGGATGCCAAGCAGATAATGAGTATGCCATATACCTGGATTCCATCATCCAAGTATTTCACGACTTCAACCCGTACTTTCTTCACAAACTTCCAGAAGGCGATAGTGGGAAATCATGGAGACAACATATTCTTCCGTAATCTCTTCAATTCCCTTATTGTAGCCTCAGTCTGTTCCATAACCACAGTATTCCTGGCGTCTCTTTGTGGCTTTGGACTTGCAAAGTACAAGTTCAAGGGACAGAAGGCAGTATTCATGGCAATTATGAGTACAATGATGATTCCTTTTGAAGCCATCATGATTCCCCTCTATCTTGTTGCTACAAAGATGAAGATCATCAACACTATTCCAGGCCTGATCATTCCATTCTTGGTAAGTGCCTTCGGAGTATTCCAGATGAGACAATATCTCATTACATTCCCTACTGAATACCTGGATGCTGCAAGAGTCGATGGCATGGGAGAGTTTGGAATATACTCCAGGATTGTCCTTCCAAACTCCACACCTGTCATCGCAACCCTGGCAATCCTCTCTTTCAGAAACCAGTGGGATAACCTTTTGTGGCCTCTATTGTGCTCACAGGCAGAGAAGATGAAGACTATTCCTCTCTATATTTCAAAGTTTGCAGAAGAGAAACAGACGGATGAAGGAGCCTTGATGGCCTGCGCCCTATTGGCGTCTATTCCTATGTTCATCCTGTTCTTCAGTATGAGTAAGTATTTCTTGGGAGGAGCAGCTGTCTATGATTCCAGAAAAGGATAAGAGAAAGAGGCTCTATGTATTTGATCTTGGAGGAGTCACATTGGATAATGTGGACTTCAGAAAGAAGTGGCTCAATAATATCAAAGTGGATGAGAGGGAATTCTATAGAACATATAATGAATATATATGGCCCATAATGGATGGAACCATGTCTGTGGAAACATTCTACTCCCATCTCGAGAAATACTTTGGAATAAAGATTGAAGGTGATCCGTTCTATGAGTATTTCAGTCCCATATTGAATAAGGATGTTGCAGAGACCATTTCAAGGCTGAGAGAGGATGGAAACAGGGTGGTGACAGGTACAAATAACTGTACTCCACACTGGCGATTCATTAAGGCCCAAGGCTGGGATAAGCTCTTTGATGCTTCTTATGCCTCCCAGGAGATAGCTTTGTCCAAGCCATTCTCCTCCTTTTATAAATATATTCTGGAAAAAGAAGGATATGAGGCAGAAGACGCTGTGATGATCGATGATTTGGAGGAAAACCTTGAAGGAGCCAGAGGGGTAGGT
>JALFRH010000025.1 GCA_022785155.1 Spirochaetales bacterium | reverse complement strand
CAAGGCCACTATGCTTTATGTAACCCATGACCAGACCGAGGCCCTTACTCTTGCCGACAGAATCGTATGTATGTCCATGGGACATGTCCAGCAGATCGGAACTCCTCTTGAGCTCTATGATACTCCTGCAAACCTCTTTGTCGCCGGATTCATCGGACTTCCTCCTATGAACTTCCTGGATGTCACTGTCAAGGGTGGGGTTCTTTCGGGCGAAGGTTTCTCCGTTCCTCTTTCAGACAAAGACAAGGCTACTCTCGCTTCATACGATGGAAAGCAGATTGTATTGGGTGTAAGACCGGAGAATGTCATCCTTGGAAATGATGTTCCTGTAAAGGTTTCTTCAAACGAAAACCTTGGTATGAATACCCTTGTGCATGGAAATATCATGGTAGGGGAAAAGAAGGGTATGAAGCTCACAGGTAAGCTTAAAGGCTGGTGTGATTATAAGATGAACGATGAGATCAAGGTCTCTTTCGATAGAATGCACTTCTTCGATAAAGAAACCACAAATGCAATCAGGGAGGGTAAATAATATGGCCCAGAAGAAAGGATTAAAAGAGTGGTTCAGAAAGAAGGTTGTGGCCATCAAGCGCAATCCTCAGAGAATTGGTCTTGTAGCATTTGTATTGACATTCCTTTATTACGCTTTGAATCTTACAAGTATTTCAAACACTACTGCTAAGATCCAGGGGCCGGGAATGGGTTTGAGCGGCTTTATTACAATGCTGTTGTCTATTCTCAGCCTTGTTACATATCTCAATGCTTTCCCTCATAGAAAGAAGGTCAATAAGCCTATGCTTATTCTCTTTTTTGTCATGATAGCTGTGATCATATTCTGTGATATAAACTACAGAAACCTTATTTTTGCAGCAGTATTCAGGGAATCAAACCCAATTGTAGTAAATGCAGGCACAGCATATATTGCAAAAGCTGCATCTGTTCTTTATACGCATATCATTCTTCTTGCTGTATCTTCAGTACTTACAGCATTGAGCCCTGTATTCAAGATGCTTCTGGGCAAAATCAATACTTCCGTAGATATCGACGGATATGATCAGATGGAAGCCTTGGATATTTCAGGTGAGGAGTGAGTCGCATAATGAAGAAAGAAGAGAAGGGGGAGGATCTTTACAGAATCAAGACTGAAGCTGTAGAGGACCTTGTAAATGCAAATAAGGAAAACACCCCTTCATATTCGGAAGAGGAACTGAAGAAGTACAGGTCGAAGTCCAGGTTTAACATCAACCCTGTCTTCAAGGCCCTCTTCATTAAGTTCTGGTTCAGTGGAGTAGTCTGCTACTTCTTTATTTGGGGTTTGGGAATGTATATTCCTTCCAATTTGGATCTGTATTTTGTTACAGCCATAGGCATGGGATTTGTAAAAGATATTCTTGAAAACAATCTCTATCGTTTTGTGGCAAATCCAGAAGGATCCAATGACAGATGGATGATGTTCCCCAAAAAGAGTTATATGAGTCTGGTTTTCAATGTGCTTTATGCCATATTGGTGACCGGATGTGTGTATTTTACATACCAAGGTATCAACTTCGTGGGTACCTCTGGTAATAACGACAGAGTCGTGTTCGGTGTCGAACCGATATTCTTCGGCATATTCTATATGGGCTTTGAGCTTTTGTTCCTTTGGATGAAGCATATGGCCGTGAGGATAATCGCCGATGCAAAGAAAAAAGTAGAAGGAGGAGTCTGAAAATGGCATACCTGTCTCTTAAGGACATAAATAAAATCTACCCTAATGGCTTCCATGCTGTCCATGATTTCAATCTGGAGATTGAAAAAGGCGAGTTTATTGTGTTTGTAGGCCCTTCAGGATGTGGAAAATCCACAACACTGAGAATGATTGCGGGCCTGGAGGATATCAGCAAGGGGGATTTCCTCATTGATGGTGTAAGAGCCAACGAAAAGGGTCCAAGGGATCGCGGAGTAGCAATGGTATTCCAGAGCTATGCCCTCTACCCACAAATGACAGTCTATGACAACTTGGCCTTCGGACTTACCCTCCAGGGTATCGATGAAGATATCATCGAGAAGAAGGTGAAGAACGTCGCTTCCATTCTTGGTCTCACCGATTATCTCGATAGATTGCCTAAGGCCCTCTCCGGTGGTCAGAGACAGAGAGTCGCTGTAGGAAGAGCCATTATCAGAAAGGTAGGAATCTTCTTGATGGACGAGCCTCTTTCAAACTTGGATGCCAAGCAGCGTGTAACAATGCGCAGCGAGATTACAGATATCCATCAGAAGACAGGTTCCACTACTATATATGTCACCCACGACCAGACTGAAGCTATGACCATGGCTGATAGAATCGTCGTTATGAAAGAGGGATATATCCAGCAGGTAGGTACTCCTTATGACTTGTACTTCAATCCCGTAAACGTATTCGTTGCAGGCTTCATCGGAGAGCCTCCCATGAACTTTGTCAGAGCTGTGGTCAAGAAGGGTAAGATTACAATCGGTAAAAATACTCTGGATATTTCTTCAAAGCTTGGTGACAAGGCCACAAAGTATGAAGGAAAGGAAATCGTATTCGGTTTCAGACCTGAAGCCATTGTCCTTGGAGAGAGCAGCGACAGCCTCTTGATAAAGGCAAGCGTAGAATTGACAGAGCTTCTTGGAGATAACACCAACGTTTATGTGGATATCCAGGGAGAGAGGGCTATTCTTAAGGTCAATCCCCACGATACTCCTGAAATGGATAGTGATATCAGTTTCTCGATTCCAATGGAGAGCGTATATCTCTTTGATGGAGAAACAGAGAAAAGAATATAATCACTAAAATCACAGACTTTCCCCCTTGAACGGGGGGATTTCTTTAGAAGAATACTCCTTTGATGAATATCTCAAGGCCTATTATCATCAAGATGCAGCCACCGAAAAGTGTGGCTTTGTCAGAAAAGGCCTTGCCCACTTTCCTGCCAAGTTCCAAGCCGAAGATGCAGATAATGAAGGTGGTGACACCTATTAGTACTGTGGAGGCAAGGGCTTCCATCGATGCGTAGTCTGCAATGGCAAATCCTACAGATAATGCATCTATGCTTGTTGCGATGCCTTGGACTATTAGAGTGACGAAAGTCAGTGATGTAATACTTCTCTCTTCCTCTTTATTGTCCTTTCTCGCCTCGGCGATCATCTCTATACCTATATAGCATAAAAGTATAAGGGCAATATAAGGAATAGCCTTCTGGAAAAGAGAGAACTTGTCGGCAATGGTTCTGACACAGAACCACCCCAAAAGAGGCATCAGTGTCTGGAAAACAGCAAAGGTAAGGGCGATTGACAGCTTCTTTCCTCTCTTCATGTCAGGATAGGCCATCGCATCGGCTACAGATACACTGAATGCATCCAAGGCCAATCCAAACCCCAATAAAATACTGTTGAGAAATAAGAGTTTCCAATCCATTTTTACACTCCGTATGTTTGATATGTAGATTGGCCGAGAGTAATGCCCATGCCAGATCGACATGAGTCTCGGAATTACGGCTCGCCAGGATTTCTCCAGTATGTTGACGGGCCCGCTTTATGCGCTCCTACTCCCTCGATGGAAATTTATCATATAAAGAAAAAGTAGTCTACATATGCAATTTTCTACAATATTATGTTGCATTCCTTTTCTATAATTGCGTTAATTGTTGGTAGGAGGAAAAATGAAGAAACTTGAAGATTACATCAGAACAGTTCCTGATTTTCCAAAAAAAGGAATCATGTTTAGAGATATAACTGCTGTGCTGCAGGATAAAGAGGGCCTGAAACTTGCCATAGATTCCATGGAGAAATTGATCAAGGATATGGGGGCTACAGTCATTGCCGGTGCAGAGGCCAGGGGCTTTCTTTTGGGAATGCCTGTGGCATATAATCTCTCCCTTCCCTTTGTTCCTGTAAGAAAGAAAGGCAAACTTCCTTGTGAGACAGTCACGGCTTCATATGATTTGGAATATGGATCAGCTGAAATAGAAATAGATAAGACAGCCATTAAGAAGGGAGACAGGGTTGTTTTGGTGGATGATCTTATTGCTACAGGTGGTACCATGAAAGCGGCCATTTCCCTTATAGAACTCCTTGGAGGAGAGGTTGCAGGAATAGCCGCCCTCATTGAATTGGTGGATTTGAAGGGAAGGGAAGTCCTTGCCCCATACAGAGTAGAGAGCATCATTCGATATAGTGGGGATTAATTCTCCGATTTTTCCGTTTTTTTATCATTCGAAGTCGGAACATTCATCTGTGTTTGACATGACAATGTAATAAGAACATGTAGTTTGAAAAAAAAGGAAAGACTATGGACAAAGTTGTATTTAAAGGAAGTGGAGACAGATTTGGTAACTATGGCCCTGAAATTAACAAGGCCTTGAAGGAGTGTGCCGGTAAATCTGTACTTTATATAGAAAAAGGAGTATATCCTACAGGCCCCATCGATATTCCATCCCATACAAGACTTGTATTGGAAGAGGGGGCTGAGCTTTCATTTATCGATGATTTTTCAATGTATGGTCCTGTCGAGACATGGTGGGAAGGCGTTCCTTGTTGGGCTATGCATCCTTGCTTTTTCATATCCTGCGCTGAAGACGTTGTCGTAGAGGGCTCAGGAGTGTTGAGGGGAAACGGAAAGAAATGGTGGGATTATATTCTTGAATGGAAGAATACAGGAAGGGTAAAAGGCCCGGAGACCAAGGAAGAGCTTTTGTTCGCTTCCCTTAACAAGGGATATGAAAAGATGCCTAGTGGCGGCGGCGGAAGACCAAAGCAGTTCTTGAGACCTCCACTTCTTCAGATCTATAAGAGCAGGAATGTCATCATAAGGGGAATAACTGTAACTGAAAGTCCATTCTGGACTGTCCATCCTCTTCTTTCAGATGATCTCTTGATTGAGAATGTCCATGTAAAGAATCCTTATGATTCTCCAAATACGGATGGTATCGACATCGAGATGTGCCAGGGAGTTACTGTCAAAGGCTGTATTGTCGATGTCGGTGATGATGGAATCGCCGTCAAGAGCGGAAGCGGCGCCCTTGCCAAAGAGGAGGGAAGAGTAGCCAAAGATATCTTCATTGAAGATTGCAAGGTTCTTTTTGCCCATGGCGGTATCGTCGTAGGAAGTGAAACAGCCAACGGTGTGGACAATATCTGTGTAAAGGATTGTTTCTTCGATGGAACCGACAGAGGCGTAAGAATCAAGACAAGAAGAGGAAGAGGTGGAAAGATCAGGGGAATAAAGATTTCAGATATAACCATGAACAATGTAATCTGCCCTATCTCCATAAATATGTACTATAGATGTGGTGATCCGGATCCCATCGCATTCTCCCTCGATCCTCAGCCTATTGATGATCTGACACCTGAGATTTCAGATGTATCCATCAAGGGACTCAAGGTTACAAATGCCAGGGCTTCCGCATCCTTCATCGTAGGCCTTCCTGAGTCTCCTATCAGAAATGTAACCATCGAGGATTGTGATATCCAGCTTTCAGATAATATTGAGGAAGGCTTGGAGATTGAGATGTGCAGAGGAATCCAAATGAATAACTACAGAGGCATAAGAGTGATCAACTCCGAAGTTGAAGTAAAGAATACCAGGGTCAATGTCGAACCCGCAGTATCTTTTGAATAATGTTTTTGTATAGAGATCATTTGAATATTAGTTTTTAGTAGTTACGGCCCTAGAATCTAAGGGCCGTAATTATGGAATATATTTATTGATTCTTGGAAATAGTGTTTTATAGAGCAAATGCATCGGAGAAGAACTTGTAGTTCTCTTCGAAGTTGTGTGTGTGACGGTCTTTGACTTCGTTTGTATAAGTATGGAGGCCGAATACTCCTTCTTCCATCTCAATAAGTGTGGCTGCAGTGTTAGAGCAGTGGTCACTTATTCTCTCATAGTTACCGATAAGATCATTGAAAACATAACCGTTGAGAATAGTGCATTCACCCTTGGTAAGTCTATCTACATGATTAAAGCGCATCTTCTCGCATAGATCGTCGATGACTTCTTCCAATGGTTCTACAAGATATGCCTTGTCCAGATCGTTCTCGGCAAAAGATGAGACAGTAATATGGACAATCCTCTCCAGGGCTTTCATCATGACATCCATTTCATGAAGGGCATTGGGAGTGAAAGTAATCCCTTTCTCCTTTATCTCTCTTGCGCTTTCTGCGATGTTCAGGGCATGGTCGCTGATTCTTTCAAAGTCAGTAAGGGTATGAAGATACTTGGCCACAGATCTGTTGAGATCTTTTGGCATCTCTCTTCCAGTAAGCTTTGTCAGATATGTGCCTATGGAGTCTTCGTATTTATCTATGACCCCTTCTATTCTTTCAACTTCGTCAAAGCCACCATCTGTATAACCGTTTCTGAGAAGATTAAATGCATCCAATATATTCTTTTCAGCCAATTCGCCCATTTTATTGATGGCGATTCTTGCGTTCTCAACGGCAAGAGGAGGATATGAGATAAATCTTTCTTCCAGTCTCTTTATGTCGTCCAACTCTTTGTCTTGTTCCTGCTTTTTATCTTTAATTAAAGTGGAGACTAGTTTCTCCAACAGGGAGATGAATGGTAGAAGCAATGCCACTACTATTAATCTGAATACTGTATTCAATAAGGCGATGTTTACACTTCTGAGAGGAGTGCTCATGAAAGCGAAGTGTACCACAGCATTAATTGAGTAGAACAATAGAGAGAAAACTATTACACCAAGAGTATCTACAACAAGATATGAAAGGGCAGTTCTCTTGCCGTCTGTGCTGGCTCCAAGAGCTGAGAGAAGTACAGGGACTGATGCTCCGATAGCAATACCCATTATTATGGGCAAGGCGATTTCAAAGGTAATGGCACCAGTTGACGAAAGGGCCTGAAGAATACCGACGGAGGCAGAGGCGCTTTGTATTACAGTTGTGAAGACCATCCCGATAATTATTCCCAAAATAGGATTGGAGAATTGTGTGAGAAGAGAAATGAAGACTTTGCTTTCCCTTAGTGAGCTTACAGAAGAACTCATCGCCTTCATTCCGAACATCAGGATTGCAAACCCCATCAGAATATCGCCTGTATGATGATGAGTCTGTTTCTTCGAAAAAAGTCTAAGATAGATACCTACAATGGCTGTAATTGCAGATAGTGTCTCTGTGGACAATAGACTTAAGAGGCCGTTGCTTCCACCAAGATCGGAGAGAGAAATGATCCAACCTGTAATACTGGTTCCGATGATTGCACCCATTATTATGGATATAGCCTGTTTCATCTTCATCATTCCTGAGTTTACGAAACCGACTACCATTACAGATGTTGCCGATGAAGACTGAATGACAGCAGTGACTCCAGTTCCTAAAAGAATACCTTTCAAAGGAGTTCCAGAAAGCTTGTATAGTATCAATTCAAGCTTGTTTCCCGCTACAAGCTTGAGGCCCTCCCCCATAAGCGTCATTCCGAAAAGGAATAACGATACTCCGCCAAGAAGCGACAAAGCGTCGGCTAAATTCACAGTCTGCTCCCTTTATCTATGATTATTTGTTATGAGTCTATAAGAAATTCTTCTATTTGATAATAGCTTTTGAAGAACTCTTTTCATTTCATCCTATGTTATGTTTATGTTCACATACGATACATTGGCGATATTTCAGAAAAGTAAGCGATATCTCTCCTTTATAGAGGAGGCGGAATCTTTTGTTTCTGCAGCAACCTCTTTTTTCCTTTCATCTCCTGAATTGGTTACAAGCATGTGCCGTCTCTATTGTCGTAAGCCTATAAGCGGAGATCTGCAGCTGATGGGAGAATATGACGGGCTTTCGGTTTATATGGAGAAAGGAGAAAAGCACTCTCATATCCTGACACTTTCCGATGGCCGGACATATGCATGGAACGGAAAGAGATTTGTACGCGACAATCTGGAGTTCGCCCTTTATGAGGATATTTAATCATTGTCTTCATAGTTCTTTTTCCCAGAGAAAGCGAAGATTCTCCATACATTTGGTCTTGTGACAAGAGGTTCGTAGTCTCTATATTTCTCCTCTTTTTCCTCAATAGTCTTTTCAGTCCCTTCTTGGGACTTATTCATCTTTTCTATAGATTTCATTGTCTCTCCTGTTTCTTAACCTCTTGCCATGGAAGTGATACTTATTTCTGGGACGCTCTCTTTCTCTTTTTCTTTTCTTGGATAAGAATGGGAGAGATAAAGAGATAGTTTTGCAGATACAGGGCCTATTAATTCATAGAGGACACTTGAAGAGAGGATTATTGTTTCAAGAGCCCTTCCTTCATCTCCTCCCAATACTTTTGCGCCCATGGCAGCCAAGCCTATGGCTACTCCCGCCTGAGGGATGAGGGCCAGCCCCAGATAGGAGCGTATTCTTTTGTCTTTTTTCGTAATAAGAGATCCCAAATATGCTCCGAAGTATTTACCAATAATTCTTGTAAAGAAATACATGAGGCCGATTATTGAGAGAGGCATGGCTCCAAACCCCTTCATGCCGCTAAATAGCGATCCAAGATCGAAGTTCAATCCTGATCTGACGAAGAATAGCAGCAGGATCGGAGGACTGAAGTAGTTGAGTTGCTTAAATAATCTTTCGTCTCCTGTTGCATTTATATAGACCATGCCCATAGACATACATCCCAGAAGAGGTGATACACCCAATATGGTGCAGATTCCGCAGAATCCGAAGAGAATCGCCACAGTAACGATCAGTCTGTTGTCTGTGCTTCTTTTTCTGAGAAGATACTTTAAAAGAAAACCGAAAGCTCCTCCTACTGTCAGGACCACAATATTTGAAAGGATAGGAACAGAGAGGACCTTGAAATCTAATACTCCCATTGCGATAGATGAAGAAATAGAAATGGCAAGGGAAAAAGCAATCAATCCCACCACATCGTCCAAGGCCACTACGCCCAAAAGTGTGTCCACGAAATCACCCTTTGCCCCTGTCTGTCTTATTGTCATCAATGTTGAAGCCGGTGCCGTAGCAGAAGCCAGGGCGGAAAGAATAAGGGAGAAGCCGAAGTCTAGTTTGAGAATATAGAATGTGGCCATAAACACAACTATGGAAGAGGCAAGAGCCTCCATGATTGTAATGATTACAACTTTTCTTCCATTTTTCTTTAAAATATCCATTTTGAAGTACTCGCCTGTTCCAAAAGCGATAAAAGACAATGCTATATCACCTATAAAGCTCATTCCTTCGATTGTGCTTTTGGGGATTAAGTTAAAGACAAAGGGGCCCATAAGAATTCCAGACAGGATGTATGCCGTGACATTAGGAAGTCTCATGAGCTTCGTTATTCGTGTCATAAGAAAGCCGAAAAAAAGCATTAAGGATACTGATATGACTGTTATTGCAGTAGGGTCTGTAATTCCGATTCTTTCAATAAAAGATAATGTATCCATAATAATCTCTCCTTATGTGGAATAGGATGATATTTATTGTTGAAGATAAAAGCAAATTATATTATTCTTTACTCTCATAAAAATATTTAATTGGAGTTACTATGCTTGGAACAAAAATGTATACTTTCCTAAAAGTTGCAGAGTATCTGAATTTCACAAAAGCAGCAGAGGCTCTATATATGACTCAGCCAGCTGTCAGCCAACAGATTAAACAATTGGAAGAAGAGGTGGGTGCAAAGGTTTTTATTAGGAATAAAAATGGTTTAATCCTTACACAGCAAGGAGAAATAGTACTTAAGTATGCTCGTAGACAGAAGGCTTTGTACGAAAAAATGCAGCTTGAGATTCAGAACGCAGAAAAGAATGCAGGACCATTGAGAATCGGTATTACACATACTGCAGAGAGCAATGTTACAGCATCTGCACTGGCTAAATATAGCATTGAAAACAATGGTGTAAAGATTATGCTTACTACTGATACTATAAATAATCTTTATGATAAACTAGAAAACTATGAGCTTGATTTAGCAATTATAGACGCTTCTTCCAATAATCCCAAGTTCTCTTCCATGCTACTTGATACAGACTACCTTATGTGTGTGTTGAGCCCTGATAATCCTCTG
>JALFRH010000212.1 GCA_022785155.1 Spirochaetales bacterium | reverse complement strand
GATGAGATTGGCATTAATATGCCTGAGCTTCTTTTTTTCATTTTTCAATTCCAGAAGAGGTAAATCACCGCCCATAAAGGGCGGCAAAGAATGAATCATCAACCTTTTACAGCACCAGCTGCAACACCCTTTATGATGTATTTCTGGCAGCATAGATAGAAGATGATTACAGGGATGATACCCATAAGGATAATTGCCATAGTAGCTCCGAGTTCTACAGCACCATAGCTTCCCTTCAGATACTGGACCTGGATAGGTATTGTTCTATAGAGGTTCTTGTCAAGAACAAGGTATGGCAGGAGATAGTCGTTCCATACCCACATGATTTCAAGAATAGAGACAGAAATCAGAGTAGGCTTTAGGACAGGAAGGACAATCTGGAAATATGTTCTTACAGGTCCACAGCCATCGATTGCCGCCGCTTCCTCCATGCCAAGTGGAACACTCTTTACAAAACCTGCGAAGGTGAAGATGGCAAGACCAGCTCCAAAACCAAGATAAATGATAGGAATGGAGTATGGAGTATTAAGCTTCAAGGAGTCTGCAGTTCTGGAGAGTGTGAACATAACCATCTGGAAAGGTACTACCATTGAGAATACGCAAAGATAGTAGACTATCCTTGATACTATGGAATCTATTCTTGAAACATACCAAGCACTCATACTTGTGCAGAGAAGAATAAGGGCTGTAGAGAAGATTGTAATATAGAATGAGTAGAATACACTCTTCATGAAGTTGTAGTTACCCATTGTCATACCTGTTACAAAGTTCTTGACCCCAGCCCACATTTCACCTACAGGAAGGGAGAATGTGCTTGTCTTTACATAGGAGTTCACCTTGAATGCGTTGAAAATAACGACAATTACAGGAATAACCCAGAAAATACTTATCAATGCAAACAAAACAGTAAGGAAGGTATTGAACCTCTTTTCACCTTTAAGAGCGGCCATTATTGCTGTACCTCCTTCTCTCTTGTGAACTTAAGCTGCAACAAGCCAAGAGCTGCAACGAAAACAAAGAATACCACGGCCTTTGCCTGTGCAAAACCACGGGCTGCAGTATTTGAACCGTAGAATTCTGTATAGATGTTGAGAGCAAGCATTTCTGTTGTCTTGATCTGTGTGGTTCCCTTCCATACAAATGGCTGACCGGCTGTAAGGGCGACGTTCTGGTCGAAGAGCTTGAAGCCGTTGGAAAGTGAAAGGAAGAGACAGATTGTGAAGGTGCTCATCATGTTTGGGATTGTAACCTTAAACAGTTTCTGCATACCTGTAGCACCATCGATTTCAGCTGCTTCCAGCATATCCTCAGGAATTGCCTGCAAGCCTGCAATATAGAGAATCATCATGTAACCAATCTGCTGCCAGCACATGACGATAATCAAACCCCAGAAACCATACTTGGTTTCGAGAAGGATGGATGTATTGAACTTTGATAGAATACCATCGAAGATCATGGACCAAATATGTCCAAGGACAATACCACCAATAAGGTTAGGCATGAAGAAGACTGTCCTGAATAGATTACTTCCTCTAATACCTTTTGTAAGGATATACGCAATGGCAAAGGCCAGAACGTTGATGAGTATTACAGATACAATTGTGTATAGGGCTGTATACCAGAAAGCATGGAAGAAAGATGGATCCTGGAATACACTGATGTAGTTTGCAAAGCCTACCCATTCGACTTTGGACGTGACCCTGAATTTACAGAATGAAAGGTAGATGCCCTGGATAAAGGGCCAAACGAAGCCTATTGCAAAACAAATGATGGTTGGGCCCATGAAGAGTGGAAACCATCTCTTTATAGGTTTCTTAATAAGCTTGGAACTAAAACCGCCTTCAACCCGGCGAGGTTTTTTTGTCTTTGCCATCTTTGATTGTCTCCGAAATAGAATAGCGAAGCGAGTGTTGTTGTAGAAAGAAGGGGCGGGTACTGCCCGCCCCCATTAATGGTTTATCAGAAATATTACTGATGATCCTTTGCGTAGTGGTTAGCCCAGCCCTGGACGAATGCTGTCTCGACACCCTTCCATGTAGCATCTGATGGAGCGTTGTCATACTGGTTCATTGCAGAAACAACACCAGCTCTCCAATCGTCAACTGCTGGAGTATAGTTGAATGCCCATGTCATGACATAGCAACCCTTCTTGTTGTATTCGTTAGCCTGATCGAGGAATACGTTGTTGGAAGGAGCTGCATTCTTGTAAGGAATAGCACCGAATGTCTGAGCGAGGAGCTTTGTTCCTGTCTCGGAAGTGACCATCCAAACCATGAAGTCCATTGTTGCGTCGATGTCTTCCTGAGCAGCTTCCTTGTTGATAGCCCAGCAACCTTCTGTACCACAGTTGAGACCAGCCATCTCTTCACCTTCGACTCCACTGTAGAATGGGATCATAGCGAGGTCAGCTGGGTTCATGCCATACTTACCTGTGAGAGCGTCGAATTCCCAGTTTCCGTTCTGATAGAATACAGCCTGTCCCTTTCCGAACTCTGCTTCTGCATCATATCCACCTGTAGCAAGTGTGTTTGGAGCATATGCGCTGTTGTTGATGTAGAGATCCCAGAGGTTCTTGAAGTTAGGAAGATACTTTCCGGAGATTGTTGCAGGAGTTTCTGTCCAGTTGCCGGCATCTCTTGATTCGTAGAAGAGAGCTACGTTGGCAAGGTGACCGGAGAATCTCCAAGAAGATGAACCGTCCATACCTGCTGATGTGAATGCATCGAATCCAAGTTCCTTGCTTCTTGCGTGGATGTCTTCAGCAATAGCCTTGAGAGACTCGAAGTTTGTGATCTGATCGATGGAATATCCAGCCTTAGCAAGGAGAGCCTTGTTTACGATGATACCGAAACACTCATATGTGTAACCGATGGAGCAAAGCTTGCCGTTGGCATCATAGAGGTTATAAGCATCTGTGCTGAGTTCGTTTGCAATAGGTGTTCCTGTAAGATCAAGACAGAAATCGCCCCAAGAAGCAACTGCGCCCTGGTTACCTACAACAAAGAGTGTAGGAGGATTGGTCTTGTCCATCTCGGCTGTGAGTGTCTCGTTGTATGTACCTGAAGCTGCTGTAACAACCTTGACTTCAACGCCTGTCTCAGCTGTATATGCTTTAGCTACTTCCTGAAGGACTGCATCTGACTCTGGCTTGAAGTTAAGCCAATAGACTGAACCCTTCTTTGCTGTTGTTGCGCCTTCTGCGGCACCCTGTGCGAATACACTTGTGAAAACAAGAGCCAGCACCATAAGGATGACTGTAAGTTTTTTCATTTTTACCTCCAAACTTCGGTGTTCCGAAGTCATGTGTTTTTCTTTTGACAAACTTATATTACACCGGTTTAGTAGCTTTGCAAGAAGTTTTTTCTACTAAACTCAACTAAACCAAGGTTTTTTATGGGAAGAGGGTAGTAAGATGTGTTTATTCTTGTTGCTATAAATAGTAACAATATGATTTCTATTTTCAGAACATGTGTTTATTTAACTGTTGACAAGTGAGGTGAAAGATATTAAGGTATTATTGACCGAATCGGTTAATGGAGTTGTTTTGAACGAGAAGTTTAATTCTATCCAAGAGGATAGAAGGAGAGAAATGATAAATGGAGCCATGAAAGCCTTTGCAATACATGGGTATGGGAAAGCCAGTATGAGTGACATTGCAAAGGAGGCTGGGGTGAGCAAGGCTTTGCTTTTCCACTACTTCGATACAAAGAAAGAGCTTTTTCTGTATCTATGGAATCTTACTGCAGAAAAGACACAGGAGAGCTTATTGCTTTCCGGTGTAGTAGGGGACAGAGACTTCTTTTCAGTTATGGAAAAAGGTCTCAGGGCAAAGATGGACTTGGCAAGAACATGGCCTTGGATGGCGCTTTTTTCTGTAAAGGCTTGGTATGAAGACGACGAAGAGGTTTATTCTGAAATTACAAGAAGTATAGATAAGTTTCCCACTAAAGACGGGAAGACACTCCGCTTGTTATATCCTGAGACAAACTTCAGGGATGATCTGGACCTGGGACTCATGTACCAGGATATGTATTACATGAGTGAAGGATATCTTTGGCATCAAATGGAAAGGGGGGATATAGACCCGGATAAAATGGAAAAGGAATACATGGCTTTTCTGGAGCTGTGGAAAAAAGCATATCTCAAAGGAGAAAAAGATGAAGTATGCAATTGAGATAAACAATCTTACCAAAACCTATGGAAAGCATAGAGGTGTAGAGAGTGTCGATCTAAGCGTAAAGGAAGGTGAATGGTTTGGCTTCATCGGCCCCAACGGAGCAGGAAAAAGCACGACCATAAGGACACTCCTTGGCTTGATCAAACCCACTGGGGGTGAGACAAAAGTAAATGGAATGGACTCCTGGCTTATGAAGGATAAGATAATGAAAGATGTAGGATACCTGCCATCTGAAGCCATATTCTATCCTGAAATGACAGTAAAAGAGACCTTGGACTATGCTCTTTCCTTCTTTGGAAACAAAGACGGCAGGAGGCAGAAAGAGCTATGCCAGAGATTCCAGCTTGATACAAAAAGAAAAGTCGGGGAGCTAAGCTATGGAAACAGAAAGAAGGTTGGTATCGTTTCCGCCCTCCAGCATTCCCCCTCCCTTTTGATCCTCGATGAGCCCACTGGAGGACTGGATCCTCTGATGCAGAGAGAGTTTTTCAATCTCCTTGAAGAAGAGCATAAAAATGGTAAGACCATATTCATGTCATCCCACATCCTCAGTGAAATCGAGCACCATGCCCAGACGGCAGCCTTCATAAGGGATGGAAAGATCATCCTCAAAAAGGAAGTTTCGGAGTTGTCGAAGACAAGTAGAAGAAAAGTAAGCCTCAGGGGATCTTTGGATATTTCGGGCCTTCAGGGAGTGAAGGAAGTGGTGGAGAACAAAGACGGTATCTCTTTCTTGTATTCGGGCGACAGCAAAGTGTTGTTGGATGTCCTCTCAAAGGGAGACATAAAGGACTTTACCGTAACAGAACCTGATCTGGAGGAAGTATTCCTTCATTATTACAAAAGGGAGGATAAATGATGAACGTATTCAAGAGGGAAATAAAGGCAGGCATCAAGAGCTTCCTGGTTTGGACTATATCTGTTTCCGCTTTCATCTCGGTATGTGTGTTCATGTTTCCCCAGATGGAGGGGAAGATGGACTCCGTCTCAGATATTTTTGCTTCCATGGGAGCCTTTTCCTCAGCCTTCGGAATGGACAGATTGGGCCTGGGATCCCTTATTGGATTCTATAGTGTGGAGTGCGGAACCATCATGGCCCTTGGATCAACGCTGTATGCTGCAATGGTCGGGTCCCAAATGGTGGGGAAAGAAGAAAAGGGAAGGACTACGGAGTTCCTTTTCTCCATGCCTATAAAGAGGGAAAAGGTAATGGTGGAGAAGTATCTTGCCCTCACTATCCAGATGGGTGCCTTCCATATAATTTGCTTCGGAGTTTCCCTGTTGTCCATTATCCTCATCAAGGAAGAAATACCGATGGAAGAGTTGTTGCTTCTTCACACTTCCTATTTGGTAATTACTCTCTTTATCGCCACAATCTGTTTTTCATTAAGCACAATAAACAGTATGTCAAACATAGGGACGGGAATGGGACTGGTTCTCTTCTTCTATTTCTTCAATATTATGGCGAACATCACAGAGAAGGCTGATTGGATGAAGTATTTGACACCTTTCTCATTTACAGATGGAGCGGATATAGTTCTGGATAAGAAACTGGATATGAAATATATATCCATCTGGCTTGTAATATCCTTATTATCACTAATATATGGTTTCTGGAACTATAGAAGAAGAGACCTAAAGAGCTGAAAGGAACGAGGAGTTGGTTTATCCAGCTCCATTTTTCATCCCTTGATAAAGAGTTGTTGATTTAAAAATACAAAAAAGGACTTTATGTAAAGAAAAAACAATCCTACAATAAAGTATGAATCTTACTCTCGAGAGAGAAAAATGGAGGCATAGATGCAGCTTGACAAAAGGCAACAGGCCATCCTTGACGGAAAGGAAGGTGAAATTAAAGCCAAGGTCATGAAGACTCTTGTAATGTATGGAGAGACCTTCGGTGCTGAAAAAATGGTAGACATCACAGGTGAATATGGTCACTTGGTCACAAGCTTCGGATTAAGCGTCATGAAGCCTGTCTATTCTCTAATGGATAAGCTGATTGAAGGTGGTGCAGTATCTGGACAGAAGTTCAGTGTGGACCCACGCCCACTGGAGTCTTGTGTCCCTCGCAACCTTATTCAGGATATATTTTTCCGTGTAATGTATTCCAAGCAGAAAGACTATGACGAGCAGTTGAAGAAGCTTGGAATCATGAACGATGATGCATATACCTGTACCTGTTATATGAATGAAGTGGGAAATACTCCCAAGAAGGGGGATATCCTGTCCTGGGCTGAAAGCAGTGCCGTTGTATATGCCAACAGCGTACTGGGTGCCAGATGTAACAGAAACTCAGGAATTCTGGATCTTTTTGGATCCATTGTAGGTTCAGTCCCTTACTTCGGGCTATTGACGGACGAAGGAAGAAAGGCCGATTGGATTGTTGAAGTAAAGACAAGCAGGAAACCTGAGGCACAGCTTCTTGGTTCAGCCATAGGCATGAAGGTTATGGAAAAGGTTCCATATGTCATTGGTTTGGACAAGTATTTCTCATCCTTGGATGATGATGCAAAGGCTTACTTGAAGGATTTCGGGGCTGCAACTGCAAGTAACGGAGCCGTAGGTTTGTATCATATAGAAAACCTGACACCGGAGGCTGTGGACTTAGGTAGAACCCTGATCAAGGAAAACGCACCTACATATGTAATCGACGACGAAGAGTTGGAGAGAATAGAGAAGGGATACCCCATTATCTGGAAAGATAAGGGAGCTACACCTAAGCTTGCCTTCATAGGCTGCCCCCACTTATCAAGGGCGCAGTTATCTTCCTGGTCAAAGAGAATCCATGAATCCCTCAAGGCAAAAGGAAAAGACAAAGTATCCATCAAGACTATTATGACCGCCGCTCCAGGAGTCATGGAAGAGTTCAAAAAGACAGAGGAGGGTAAGAGACTACTGAAAGAGGGCGTAGTCCTAAGTCATATCTGCCCATTGATGTATATGAACAATCCTAAGTGTGGAACAATGCCTGTCATAACCTGCTCCAATAAGCTAAGGACATATACTTCAGCCCGTTTCTATAAAGAAGATGAGCTTTTGGAAATAATCACAGGAGGCGACAAATGAAGAAAACATTTAAAGGAAGACCCGTTGTAAAGGGCAATGTGACTGCTACTGCTCTAGTATCCCATGGGGGCTTCAACACTCTTGCCTCCTACCAGCACTCATTGATGTTTGGAGATAAGACAGGAAAGTGTTCGGACCAAAACAATAGCGATCTCTATGAAAAACCTATGGCAGGAACTGCTCTTTGCATGCCGCAGACCATAGGAAGCACCACAGGCGGTTTGGTGCTCTATTGTGCCGCAAGCATGAATCGCCAGCCAAAATGCCTTCTTTTCTCCAAGGAAATAGACTCCCTTGCTGCAGCTGGCGCCATTCTTTCCGATGTTTGGACTGAAAACAGCATGCCCACTGTAGATAACCTGGGAGATGAGTTTCTGTCCTTTGTAAAGACAGGAGACAAGATCACTGTAAAGGAAGACGGAACGGTTGAAGTTGAAAGATAAACAAATCTTTCCTATAAAAAATAGTGAGGAATCTATCCTCACTATTTTTTTTGCCTACTTAGATCTTTGCCGCCGTTTCGAAGGCTCTCCAGATTACAGACCTGAGGTTTCCAACCTTAAGGCAGTCTCCTACAAGATGGACATTGCCTTTGGCCGCAATAGGAGCTGGAACATATCCGGCGGAAGAGATGACGCTGTCACAAAGAATCTTGGTTTCATTTCCATCCTTTCTTGTAACGAGAATATATCCGTCCCCAACTTCCTTTAGCTTTGTTTCCAGATATACCGGAGTCTTATTTAGGTCGAACCATTCTCTGAGATATGAAGAGTTTGCAAGACAAACGCCCTTCTGGCTGACAAGGTCATCCTTCATCTCCACAATAATCGGTTTCTTTCCCATAAGTGCCAGTTCGTAGGCGATTTCGCATCCTGTAAGACCACCACCTATGACAGCCACAGTATTTCCCACAGGAGTGCCTGTAAGATAATCTGTGGCTTCGATCATCTTTTCGTATCCTGGAATGGATCTCAGGATTCTGGGTTTTGCACCTGTTGCGACCACAATCTCATCTTCTTTGAGGGAGGAGATGTCTTTTACTTCAGTGTTGAACTTCACTTCAATGCCAAGTTCTGCTATCTGTCTTCTGTACCAGGAAAGAAGTTGTCTCAGTCTTTCCTTGTAGCTTTCTGAAGAAGCTGCAATGAAAGTGCCTCCCAGGGTATCCGTCTTTTCATAGATGATAGGTTCATGGCCTCTGAGTTTCAGGACTCTTGCCGTCTCCATTCCTCCGATACCACCGCCGATTATGGCCACTTTCTTTGGTTTTGAAGTCTTCTTGATCTGGTGTTTCTTCCACTGCATTGTCTCCGGGTTTACAGCGCAGCGTGCCAAGTTAAGGGAATCAAAGAGATCCTGATCATTTGGAACACCTTTATAGTGGCACATATTGAAGCATCCATTGTGGCAGAGAATACATGGCCTTATATCCTCAGGCCTGTCCTCCATAAGCTTTGTAACCCACTCTTGGTCGGCAAGGAACGGGCGGGCAAAGCCTGCACCGTCAATCTTTCCTTCCTTGATGGAAGAAGCAGCTGTAAATGGATCCATTCTTCCTGCACAGACCACAGGGATATCTACAAACTCTCTGATGTGCTCTACGTCCTTGAGATTACAGTTTTCAGGCATATAAATTGGAGGGTGGGCCCAATACCAGGCATCATAGGTGCCGTTGTCGCAGTTGAGCATATCGTAGCCTGCATCCTGAAGAAGCTTTGCAGCCTTTTCAGATTCCTCCATATCTCTTCCCACTTCAGTGTATTCTTCACCAGGAAGGGCGCCCTGTCTGAAACCCTTTGTCTTCGATACTACAGAGTATCTGAGGGAAACAGGGAAATCATCTCCACATGCCTTCTTTATGGCTTTTACGATCTCCGTTGCAAAGCGATATCTGTTTTCAAGGCTTCCGCCATATTCATCCGTGCGCTTGTTTACATATTTAAGGGTGAACTGATCCAACAGGTAGCCTTCATGTACAGCGTGGATTTCAACTCCGTCCACTCCTGCTTCCTTCAACAACTTTGCGCTTTCAGCAAAGGCATAGATCATATATTCAATCTCTTTCTTGGTCATTTCCCTGGACGGGACCTTGTCTGACCAACGGTTTGGGGAAGGGGAGGCTGAAGCTGTGATTTTATCAAGATTCATAAAGGGTTTTGAAAGAACATTGAGAACAGGATTTGTATAAAGCATCTCCATCATCTCTGAAATGGTGAAGGATCTTCCAAAACCGGCAGTAAGCTGTACAAAGAGTTTGGCGCCTGTCTTATGGAATTCAGGCATCCATTCCTTCAGCTTTTTGTACATGCCTTTATTTTTATGGAGCCACTGACCGAACATCGGGTTGTAAACAGGCTGGCAACCAGGGAGGACAAGACCTGCATTGTTCTTTGCAACCCTCATGATGAACTCGGCTCCTGCAGAGTCAAAATGATTCTTTTCCATCCAGCCGAAAAGGTCCGTACCTCCCATGCTGGTAAGAACGATTCTGTTCTTAATCTCTAGGTTCCCAATTTTCCAAGGGGTAAAAAGCGGGGCTAATCTTTCGTCCATAGAGTCTCCTTAGATATTCATGCCTTGATTCTACTCCATAAGGGGAAAGCTGTCGAAGGAGTTTTTGTGAACAAATGTCAAAAACCTTTATCAAGGAGACTTGGAGAGCAGCATCATGGCCTTATTTCATAGAGAAAACCATCCACTATTGCCATAGTATCTTCGTTTATATCCTGGCTTCCTTTCTTTCTCACAATGGACACATGTCCGTTGCTGCCTTCTTTATCAATTATCTTTATTCTTGACAAGGGGTTATGGAGCAATTGGCTTTTCTTCACCACGGAGCACCCGTCCAGAGCCACTTCCTTGTCTTCATTACCTTGAAGGATCAAAATGGGGACAGGGGAATTGTTGATTGACTTTATTACACTCTTATTTGCCTTTGTACCATGGAGAAGATACTGGAAAGGAATGAGAAATACTTCAAGAATCCTACCAATAATCCCCATTCTCAAAGCACAGACATCCATTGCAGTAAAAGGAGATCTGAAGGGGGCATAGGCCACTACACCTTTGATTTTGTCCCTCAGATCGTCTATTGCAGAAAGAACACCATATCCTCCCATGCTGTGGCCTACAAGAATAATGTCTTCATGGCCGAGAAAGGATGCTGAAGCAACCAAATCCTTCACCACATCCCTGAAGCTTAAAAAGGTTCCTGTGCTCTTGCCGTATCCTCTGTATTCGAATATGAAGACTCTGTATCCCAGCTCTGCAAAGTGAAGGACTTCAGGTCTGTAATAATGGGAGGAAAGCCCCATGCCATGGGCAAAGATGACCGTTCCCTTATTTCCTTCTTTGTTTATTAGTCTTCCTTCCAATGTGTTCCTTCCTGAAAAAAAGGAGAGGACTTCTCCCTCCTCTTCTCTCCAGGGTACACCTGCTTCAGGCTTGAAGAGTGCCTTGGTGATAAAGAAGCCGATCACAAAGAAAACCATGATGAAAAGAAGAATAATAATCAGTGGAATCATTCTTTGGATTTTAATAAGTATTTTAAATAGAAACAATTGTATGGAAAACAATTGTTTAAGGTAAAAATACCCACTAAAGGTCTAAAATACCTTGAATAAAATAATATTAACAAAACAACTGTTTAGATAATTTTCTTCTAATTCCTTTCTCTGTTGATAATTACCAAAAATTGGCACGATGTTTTCATAAATCAAAGCGTAAGGAGAAAAACAAATGAGCGTTTTCAAAAGAATAAAAGACATCGTAAATTCAAACATCAATTCCCTTCTCGATAAAGCCGAAGATCCTGAGAAGATGATGAAACTGATGATTTCGGAAATCGATAAAGCCATTATAGATACAAAGGCTTCCACCAGTGGGAAAATGGCTGATCTTAAGTCTGTGGAAAAGAGAATCGCCGATACAGAGAAAGCTGTTTCAAGATGGCAGGAAAGGACAGAGCTTGCCATTGTAAAGGGCTCTGATGAGATGGCGAAGGAAGCCATCAAGGAAAGAAAAGCCAATGAAGAGCTTCTCTCTTCCCTTAAAAACGACAGGGCACTCTTGATGGCTGAAGTTGAAGAAGGAAAGAAGGAACTTGAAACTCTCAATGAAAAACTGGATGAAACAAAAAAGAGACTTGAGACCTACGTTCCAAAGAAAATGGAGGCAAAGTCCAAGGCAAAGGTCGAGAAACCTAAAGCTGAACCAAAGAGAGATACGCGCTTTGAGGAAATGGAGAATAGAATAAATAGACTTGAAGCCTATAGAGAGCTTTCAAAGAAGACCCAGGAGCCGAAGAAAGAAGAAAAGACAGCAGAAGAAAAGCTTGAAGAACTTGAAATCGAGAATGAGATTGCAAGAATCAAAAGCGAAAAAGGAATCAATGTATGAGTGCAGTCTCCATACTGGTAGTAATATTCACTTCAATCATAGCCATAGTATGGATAGTTGAACGTGAACAAACCAAAAGGGAAAGAAACAAAATAGAAGAGACCTTGCGCTCTGAAGAGATGATGAGAGGTTATAAAGCTGGAACTTATAACCTAAGTGAAGAAAAAGAAGAGGATTTACCTGAAAATCTAAAACGGGTAAGAGATAGACTGGAAGATGGTTTTTTGGATTTGAAGGACAGAATCAAAACCATAAGTGGAAAATAAGAAGGAAAATAAAATGGAAATAAGAACAAGAAGATGGACAAGATCCCCTAGGGGATGCATATTGGGTGTTGCGACAGGATTGGCAGAATGGAGGGGCCTACCTATTAATTTGACCAGACTCCTTGTTCTTCTCTTGGCAATTTCGACATCATTCTTCCCTGTAATGATCATTTATCTTATAGTCGCCCTGTTTCTTCCGGAGCAGAGAAGGGAAGATATCATCAGAGACAACTATAACAGACATGGCTCCTATGGGAGATATGGAAGGGAAAGTGAGGACTCTGAACTCAAAAGAAGATATGAAAACCTTAAGAAAAAGGTGGAAGGAATGGAAAGTGATATCTTCGATAGAGAGAAAGAGTGGGACGCCCACTTCAAGGCGGAAACAGCTCTATGACTATGGCCTCCGAAAGGAGGCTATAATTATGCCCAAAATATAACTCTATATTGGAATAAATTCCCAATAAAGAAAAACATTTGTCCCTTCCTATGATAAAATAGGGAAAGGAAGACGAATGGAGTGGATATGGCAAAAAGAGAAGCATTCAAGATATATCTGAAAAAAGGATTTGAAAAAGAATATGAATGGATACACAGAAATATCTGGACTGAAGTAAAAGCCAAGATAGAGGCTTCAGGTGTCTATGACTATTCCATATTCCTTGATGAAAACACAGGAGATGCTTTTTGCTGTGCAGAAGTGCAGGGGGACTGAGGGAAGCCAGGATCTGGGAGAAGAGGAAATCATCAGGAAATGGTGGCACTATATGGCAAATATCATGGAAACAAATAAGGATGAATCACCAGTTTCGGAGCCCTTGAAAGAAGTTTTCCATATGGAATAAAGGATAAATGAAAATGGAATACAATATATTGGACTACGGTGCAGTACCTGACGGTAAGACGCTTAATACATCCCGTATACAAAGGGCGATAGATGAAGCAAGCGAATATAATGACTCCACAGTCATCATTCCTGAAGGAACATTCCTTTCTGGGGCAATATATCTGAAAAAGGGTGTTGATCTACAAATAGATGGAACCCTCCTAGGTTCTGATGATATCTCCGACTATCCAATGGTGCCTACACGCTTTGAAGGCCACCAAGAGATATGGCCTGATGCACTTGTAAATGTGGACTCTCTTTCCTCTTTCACTATCAAGGGAAAGGGGACGGTAGACGGAAACGGTCTTCCATATTACAAAAAGTTCTGGGAAGCAAGGGATAAGGCTATAAATGAGGGGCTTCCTTTTGTCAATAAGGACGTACCAAGGCCACGCCTTTTCTATATAAGACACTCCTCTGATTTCTCCATCGAAGGAATAAAACTACGAAACTCAGGATTTTGGAATCTTCATCTATATGACTGCAAAAATGTAATTGTCAGGGGAATTCATGTCTCTTCTCCCCATGAAGGTGACATAAGAGCCGCCAGTACAGATGGAATAGATATAGATGTATGTGAAAACCTTGTATTAAGGGAAAGCTACTTTGAGGTGGACGATGACTGTATCTGCATCAAGGGTGGAAAGGGGCCCAAAGCACATATAGAGAATAAACCTACAAAAAATATCCTCATAGAGGATTGTGTCATAGGTTTTGGTCATGGTGCCGTCACCTTTGGCAGTGAAGCCTGCCTTGTTGAAAACGTAGCTGTAAGGAACCTGAAAGTCAAAGGTGAAAACCAAGTGGTCAGATTCAAGTTCCGTCCAGATACCAACCAAAGCTTCAGGAACATTACCTTTGAAAACATAGAAATGACATCAGGAATAGTCTTTGCCATCAGACCTTGGATCAGCCGACAGGATGAAGTATATGGAGAGGATAATCCGTCTCTAATTGAAAATCTTACTGTAAGAAATGTGATTGCCAAAGATGTCATGGCCCCGGGCATGATATTGGCAGACCCGCCACTGACAGTGATCAAAGGCTTGGTGCTGGAAAACATATCCATAGATACGGCGAAAGAGGAACTGTCTTTAAGTCGGCATGACAAGTATGAAGAAGAAAGAAGTGCCTTGAAAGACAAACTGGAAATGGAAAACATCACTTCCTACGAGATGCACAATGTTAAAGTAAACGGTGAGGAAATATAGAGAATTCAGACTCATGATGTTCTTCTGTGCTTTGAAAATAGCTTAAAAAATACATTGAGGTTTTTAATTCAAATAGTGAATTAGAGTGAAGTATTACTTCACTTAACTTCACTCATTACTTCACTCACTTCATCAATAGGCTATAAGCGGGATCTTGGATGACGACATCCTCATTGCACTTTATACAACATGGACTTTTGATGGGTTAATTCAAGCGGACTCTAACAATTCCAAACGCGATTACGTTATTCGATAACTGTATTACGTTTTAAAAAGTTTTCGTTAACAACGTGTGCAACGAAAATAAAGGGGGAGGGAACACTTGATCATTATCGTTGATACAGTTACCCTGATTTTCCTTTTTTCAGGGCTCCTGTGTTCAATTACGTTACAAAGAGGGTTTTGTAATTCCTTATGGTGTAGAAATAAAAAAGCCAGAACCTGATTGTATCAAATTCTGACTCAAAGGATATGGAGAAAAAAATCTATTATAACAATTACCAATAATATCACTTATGAAGTAATTTGTGTTGCATAAAAGAAATAAATTGACTATGTGGAGATTGTCGAGTAAAATAAAGTAGACTTTATATTTCTCGGAGTATTATATGAAATATATTCCTCGTGCTATGGAGGCTTCCATTCTTAAGGCTTCCTCACAATATCCTGTAGTAATGGTCTGTGGCCAAAGACAGACTGGAAAATCTACTATGCTTAGACATATTAGTGAGCCTGATCGTCGTTATGTTTCCTTTGATAGGATTGAGGCAAGAAAGCTTGCACAAAATGATCCTGCTCTGTTCTTTGAGACATATGGTCACAAACTTTTGATAGATGAATTTCAGAGGGTTCCTTCTTTTCTTCTGGCAATAAAGGACATGGTAGACAACGCTGTATACTCTGGAGAAAACCCAAACGGTATGGTCTGGCTCACAGGATCTCAAAAGTTCGAAATGATGAAGCATGTATCAGAGAGCCTTGCAGGTAGGGTTGCTGTCTTTACTCTTTTCCCCTTGTCTCAAAGAGAGATTGAGGGCAGGAGGACTGAACCATTTATCCCTGATGTTGATATCTTGAAGGGAAAAGAACATGAGGGAAAGACTCTCAGGGAAGTTTTCCAACGGATTTTCCAGGGAGGAATGCCTAAACTTGTCTCAGACAGTACCATAGACAGGGACCTCTACTTCTCCAGCTATATCAATACATATTTGGAACGTGATGTCAGTGCTTTGGAACAAGTAGGAAAACTAGATGAATTCAGAACCTTGGTAACCTGTCTTGCCGCCAATACTGCACAAGAATTGAAGTATGATACACTGGCAAAAGAAGTGGGAGTATCGGCCCCGACCATAAAAACCTGGGTCACTATACTGGAGAGGTCAGGGATAATCTATATTCTTAGACCATACTACAGTAACATCAGCAAACGTCTAGTGAAGACTCCGAAATGCTATTTCCTTGATACAGGATTAGCTGCATATCTGACTAGTTGGCCTAGCTATGAAACATTAATGAACGGCAATGCCTCCGGTGCTTTCTTTGAGACCTTCGTCGTAGGAGAAATCCTTAAAGGCTATTATAACTCTGGAAAAGAGCCGAATCTCTACTACTATAGAGATATTGATAAGAAGGAAATTGATCTATTGATGGTTGGAGCTGGATGCATCTATCCAATGGAAATTAAGAAGGCAAAAACACCTTCTGACCCAGATAAAAACTTTTCTGTTTTAGGAAAACTTGGATTAGAGGTAAAACCAGGTTTGATTATTTGCATGGCAGATGAGTTCTTTCCATTAAAACGAGATGTTTGGATGTGTCCAGTAACAATGATTTGATTATCAAATGTGTCGTAAACCCCCTTGCTTCAGCTATGGGGATATAAGACATGTTCATCGAATTTACGCAAGTAATTGTCCCTTTCAATTGGCTCTTACACCGGAGCAGGCAAAGACGGTCAGATACATCTTCGCCCGTTTCCTGGAAGGGAAGACCCCTTATTGACGATAAGATGGTCCTTCTCCAGGACTACATCTCCAAGAGAAGGAGCTGGCTGATGGAAGATATGCAGATCTGGAGAAGGATTACAGGGAGGCATTGGCTGAGAAGGAAAAGTTCCAGGGCGAGCTTACCGAGAGAAGGCAGAGGTCGCTGATGATCGGATGGTTCATTGATGAGGTAAGCGGATTTGAATATCTGTTCACTGAATTCTCCGAAAACCTCTGGCTCGGGCTGGTGGATGTGATAGTCGTGATGGACAAGAAGAATTTCAGGGTGAAGTTCAAGAGCGGAATGGAAGTACCGGTTGAGCTTTGATGTAGTACTACTCTAAAAAGATGCCGCTCTATTAAGTGGTGCTGAATATGATTCCTGCACCGGTGATCAATATACGACGTACCGGTGCTATCGCATGCGAATAATCAATCAGGCTCATTGCTCCTGATAAAAAACCTGCAGGAACGACTTGAAGTTCTCCGTTTTGGCGTGGTCTGCTTATCTGCAGACCGCGGTTTTATACCCCCTTTTGGAAGCAGTGAAAACAAAGAAAAGTGATTGACCAAAAAATGACCTCCTAATTGGATTTTTACTCCAAATAGAAGGTCACAGGTCAAAATAACTATTTAATTAATCCATTTTCCTTTAATAAAAGCTCTAAATCACTACCCTTTATTGCCTTTAATACATTCTTTAAAAGAATCTTCTCCTTAAGGTCTAGAGGAAGCTCATCAACACTCTTTTTATCAACAGAGTAGTAGCACGCTCTCAGTAGCTCTCTAATATCATATTTAGATCCCCAAACCTCAGGAACACCTCTATCGACATTTAATAAAGTATAAGCTGCCTCCATACCAGTTCTAATAGAGTACTCAGTTGTGAAAATAGTATCTCTAGGAGTTTCTGCAAACTGGCCAATGAATGCAAAGTTTACAGCATTATCAACAACTACCTTAGGTCTATCACTCTCCTTTCTAGGCTGGAAGAAAGCATTAATATATGGCATAAAGCAGGTAGTAGTATTACATGCATTAGCAGCCTTATCTTCTATCTTCGATTTATCAAGACCAATGTGGTAAAGCCACTCCTCACAAACCTCCTTACCACTACACTCTCTCATTGGCTTTTTAATCCAATTACCCTCTTTATTTGTGTTTAGTGAGTAAAGCCAAATTAAAACTGTATTCTTATCCTGACACTTAAACTGTGGCTGACGGTTAATAGTCCAAGATAAATACCAATTATTAGTACTATCCTTAACAGTTACAATACCACCTGTAGTTACTCTTCCAGAGCGAGGATCTCTCTTACAGATCTTCATTATCTTTTCGATAATCTCTTCATCACTAGTTGCTACAGTTGCACTCATCCAATTAGTAGCATTAATGTCAGAGCAGAATGCATCAGGGTTTCCATATTCACCATTAGTAGCTTGAGACGCAATATTCTTCCACATATCCCAAGATTCACCACTACCATTTTTAATATGTGATAAATCAGGAGCATGGTCTTGGTCTCCATAGCAGGAGGTATCTGTACAGCATCCATTAGTAATAAAAACCAAATCATCCTCACAGAGGTCTATAGAGCTTTCTTTACCATCCTTAATATAGATAATCTTCTTAGCAACTCTCTTACCATCACTATTATCAATAATTACATTTTTAACATCAAAGCCATACTCAATCTTGACACCACCCTTCTCTAAGTATTTTACAAGAGGGAGAATCATAGATTCATATTGGTTATATTTTGTGAATCTTAATGCTGTAAAATCAGGAAGACCATCTATATGGTGTACATATCTACATAGATATCTCTTCATCTCAAGCGCTGAAGCCCAAGGCTGGAAAGCAAACATTGTTTGCCAATAGAGCCAGAAATTAGTCTCGAAGAAGGATGCAGGAAGCACCTCATTAATCTTCTTATCCTCCAAATCCTTTTCAGGTGTGATAAATAGCTTAGAAAGAGCTAAAGCAGAGGCCTTATCTAAGTTAAAAAGCTTATCTGTATGAGCATCCTCACCACAATTGATAGTTGCTCTACAAAGTGAGTAGTTAGGATCCTTCTTATTTAAATAGTAATACTCATCGAGTACGCTTAGCCCTGGGTTCTCAATAGAAGGCACAGAGCGATAAAGGTCCCACATACACTCAAAGTGGTTATCCATCTCTCTACCACCTCTCATGTAAAAGCCCTTAGTTACATCCTTTCTACCATCACAGCTACCACCTGCGAGCTCTAGCTTTTCAAGTAGGTGGATATGCTCACCCTTCATTTGACCATCTCTTAATAGATAAAAAGCAGCAGAGAGTCCTGCGAGTCCGGTACCAATAATATATGCAGACTTTCTATCAACTCCCTCTGGCTTCTCTGGTCTTGCAAATGCTTCATAATTTCCTGCTGAATAATACATCTTAAATCCTCCATAAATTCTTTATAACTAAAAGATATTCTTAGAGAAAAAAGAAATGTATAAGCAATTTTTATGACTTGTCAAATTATGTGACAAGATAAAATAATTGGGGTCTTTTTCGACAGAACTAGTAATCTGTATAGATTAATACGCGGCATTCATTAAAGCCTTTTGAATAGTTCCATGGATAATTGAATCAAGCTTATTAACAATTAACGATGCATCCATCTCCATATCCTTATCTATCCAATCAAGGACGAGACCAACAAAGGAATACTTAAAGAAGTTTGCGACAAATTGCTTATCCTCATCACGTACCTTAAGCTTTAGCTCCTTAACCTTTTCCTCAACTACCGCATTAAGTAAATCAAGAGTAATACTATATAGGTACTCTGTAATATACTCTCTTGGTACATGATGATATATATTTAAGATGAAAGCCTTATCCTTTTTAATAGTTTCAAAAACAGCTAAATAACCCTTTTGCCATGTTGAATAGGTTTTATTATCCTTAACTAATTTTTCAGCATCACTAATAAGTGTCCACCTAACTAAATCAATTATATCCTGAAAATGGTAATAGAACGTTTGTCTATTAATACCACATCTAGAAGCAATATCTTGAATAGTAATCTTATTAAGAGGCTTCTCCAAGACTATCTCCTTTAAAGCATATGAGATAGCCATCTTGGTTGTATTACTGCTCATATTTAAGGTTTATCATTTACTTGAATTGAATGCAAGTTTAAGTTTATTTTTCAAAAGCCTCTATAGAGCACAGTAATTGGTATTAGCAATCCACAAATATTCTCTATCCTATTAAAGGGAACTGGCGTTGCTTTTCTACCTAACCAAATAGCTAAGCCATATATTGGAAAAGGAATTTTAAATGAAATGAAAATGGCTATAGTCTTAAATCGTTGAGTTTTTGAGGTAATTCCTTAATCTTTCCTGTGTTATCGTCACGGATACAATAGAACAGAAAGAAAAAAACATCGAAGCCAAGAAATGCAACTTTGATGAGAATATTTCTGAGTATGAACCTTGTAGAGCATACTGGTCATGGCGTACCGACTATTGTAAATAAATATGGTGAAGAAGCATTTGAAATCGAAGACAACTATATCAAGTGTACCATACCGTTTGACAGAGAAGTTATGGAATACAGGATCAAAAGTGGCGGTATACCACAGGATGGCGGTATTAATGGCGGTATTAATGGCGGTATTAAACCATCAGATAAGAAGGTCCTGAGTCACATCCTCACATCGCCTGATGATACTGCAGCTCAAATTGCAGAAAAATGCGATATCGGTAAAAGAACTGTTGAGAGATCTTTAGCTTTTTTACAGGAAAAAGGTATGATAGAAAGAATTGGAAACAAGCGTAATGGACGTTGGATAGTCATCAAATGAATAATTTCAACAGCATTATCTCAAAAATGGGGTACTCCGCATCTTAGAGATGATTTGATAAAGGTAGATTAAAACAAATTGAGCTTTGATTGGAAAAAAAGAGAGAAAGGTCTATGGCATTGTTGCTGTAGGCCTATCTAAGTATTTATTACAAAAGAAAGTGTAAAAAAATGAAAATCCCTGTTGATTTTTGTTTCAATAGTGCCCTTATTTCCATAATCATTGGAATTGCATAAGGAAAAGAGCACCTACCGGAGTAGATGCTCTTGATGTGCGAGTATTCAATTTAAATTGTCAGCATCAGAGTTGCTGGAACATATCCTGTGAGTAGTCTTTGATATCCCTCGGATTCACCATGTTGTATTTTGCCTTCACTGCATCAAAATACGCGCCAATTACTGATTTCTCAATAATTCTGTCAGAGGGAGCGGAATCGGGTAGGTCGCCTCTGGTCGTGAGCCAAGGAGCTTCATTGTGGGTAAAGCGCTCCAGAATTCTACCACTGTAGCAGCAGATGTTATTGATCACGCTATCACAGATGGCTTTTTCACTCGCCGAAAAAACAGAAGTATCAAAAGTAATCGTTTTTTCAATCGGGTCAAAGCGATAATCGCGATAACGGAAATAGATGTCTCGGTATACAGGGCCGTGCGTCCACGCCTGACAGTCTTCAGAAAAGAGGAAAGTCCTGTAGAAAGCGAAATGGAATCCCTGAATATAGTAGAGAGCTTTCTGGAGCGCCAGAGGAGTAATGTCCTCACATTGATACAATAGATATTGGATCACTGCATTGATCTTGCTGTTCGATGGAACATCGACAGAAAGCAAAGCATCGACGGCCCGTCGTGTTTTCTCATAGGTGCGCTGGGATTTCAGGTTCGCCTTGTTCGCTTCCAGCAGTTCTGAATAAAACTGCGGTTCATTATAGATGCGCTGCAGGATATCAGAATACTGCCTCGTTGGAATATCTCCGTCGCAATACCGTGAGAAGGTCAGTTCTCCCCAGCCGAGAAGCAGAGAAAGCGGTCTTTTCCCAATGTCATATTTCTCCGGGATGGCACAAATCACGTCAAGCGATACGATGCCGTTCTCCTCTCGAAATACATTATAAAGGGATCGCAGGTTGTCATCGGAAATCTCTGGAACAAAGACGAGGCTTCCGCAATCCGCACAACGAGCTTCTGTTCCAGTATAGTGATACTCTTTGCCCTTAATTCTACCCGTCATGGGAACGGATACAGTGGTATATTCCACATATTTTCTGCATTCCTCGCAGAAGGTTTTTTCGGTCATGATGTTTCCTCCTTTCCTTTGGATAATCAACGGAACATATAATCGATTGGCTTGTTCCTTTTATGGAATGAAATGACTACAGCACGGCTGCCGGACGGAAGGTCAATGATGTTGAATTTCGTATAAACATCCACGGTTTCTTCTTCCCCGTCTGAATTAAACAGCTGCACTTGAGGAACAAAGACATAGAGGACTTCGTGCTCAAAGCCGATCTTCGTATTTTGCAGCGAATGACAAAAATCCTCGGTTTTGATTTGCATGAGTATGGATCGTTGCTTATCGCTTCGAATGTTGTACTCATTGAAAGTCTATGTTTTCCTGCCGATTCTCATTCTGAGAAATCACATAGCGGCCTTTTTTTCAACACAGGATTTAATTTTTGCAAGGATAGCGTCAATCTCTTCCCGCGTGTAGTTCTGATTGTAATGTGGATTCAAGGCAGCCTCACCTCCAACATTATAATACACAAAATCGCATCGTTGGTCAAGCGTTACTGTATCAATTAGTACGTATATAGACAAGAGACATGGCTTCTGACCGCCATTGGATAACAGCCAGAAGCCATATTTTAGAATCAATTAGTAACAACGGATCTTCCGTAGCTCAGTTCGATAGCGCTTCATCTGATCCGCGAAGGTCCGCTGGGGGCGGCCCAGCGCCTTTGCAATCGCTCGGTCGGAGAACAGTCGTTCTCCTGCCACAGGGCAAGGACGGCGTCGGCATCAGGGTCGAGTTCCCGGAGACGTTCTATCAGACGCGCTGTTAGAGTCCGCAGTCCCGACTTGAGGATAGTAAAATAAAAAGGGAAAAAGCATCTTTAGGTTTTTGATATAATCCTGCAGAAAAACCATATTAACAGTACAAGCCTGAATAATAATACTAGGGTTCCAGAATGTTTCCAAGGTATATCCTGTCGAATAATCCAGTAAATACATCTCCATGATAGTTTACAGAATAATGGCCTTCAGTGTCTATTTCTGGCAAATAAATAGATATATTATGGTTTGGGTGTCTATCATGAATAGATGATAAATTATCGAGATAAACATTTAGTTGTGATTCTGAAATAAAGAATTGATGATTGAGTTTTGCTCTTTCCTTATCAAAAGGA
>JALFRH010000185.1 GCA_022785155.1 Spirochaetales bacterium | reverse complement strand
GCGGGGGAGAGGGATGATTCCACCTTGTATTCTCCCTTGATGGGGGTATCTCCGACCATAAGGGAGATCGGCCCCTTGTGGTCCGGATCGAAATGGATGGTGGTGTCTGCTCTTTTGATATAGAGCTTCATTTGATGAACCGTCCGTTTCCACTTCTTTTGATGCGGGGATCGGACAAAGCAGAGGAAAAGAGCTTTTCTATGGCGCCGCCACTCTTTTCCCATCCCATGGTCTTTATGAAATCCCTGTACAACTGGGACTTGGTCATGGAGTTTTTGTCAGAAGAAGAGATTATATAGATGAGGCATGATGCGGCTTCTGAGGATGGTATCTGGTAAGAGTACCTGTCTTCCGGGTCAGGGGAAGGACGAAAGAAATCCTCTTCCTTTCCGTTATGGAATACCGTCTCTCCGTCACTGTCTTCCGTGGTAGGATAATCAAGGGTCTGGGCGATGGAATCGAAAAGGGGCGATATCCTGGAGCCTACCTTTACCAGACCGAATGAGTTGATGACCCTTTTATAGAGAAGTGAACGCCTGATGGGAGCCTCCATTTCAATGGTTTTCTCCATCCTTTCCCTTATTTCTCCATTATTGGCTTGAGACAAGAGTCCATTGCTGTCCAAGGCAATGAACGTCAGTTCGACTTTTACATAGGGTTTCATCTGGATCATACTGGTATTCTATACACAATCGATAAAATAGGGGAGAAAAATAAATAAGGATATGGGACATTTGTTGATAATCTTGTTTCGTAACAGTTATAATTAGTAGAAGAAATGAATTTTTTCATGAGGTAAAACATGGATATTACAAAAGATATCAGATATTTAGGTGTAAATGATCATAAGATTGATCTATTTGAATCCCAGTACATAGTTCCAGATGGGATGAGCTACAACTCATATCTCATTGACGGTGGGGACAAGACCATTGTAATGGATACGGTGGACGGCCGTTTCGTTTCAGAGTGGTTGGATAATCTTGCCTCCGCCCTTAATGGAAGAAAGCCCGATTATCTTATGGTCCATCATATGGAGCCAGACCACTCTGCAGGTATATATGCCTTTATGGAAAAGTATCAGGATGCAGTGATCGTCTCCAGTGCCAAGGCATTCCAGATGATGAAGAACTTCTTCGGCACCGATTGGAGCGAGAGAAGGGTGGTCGTAAAGGAAGGCGATACACTTTCAGTGGGTTCCCATGTCTTGACTTTCGTAGCCGCTCCGATGGTTCACTGGCCTGAAGTCATGGTGACCTACGATACAACGGAAAAAGTACTTTTCACTGCAGACGGCTTTGGTAAGTTCGGAGCTTTGGATAGAGAAGGTGAGTGGGACGATGAAGCCAGAAGATATTATATCGGCATAGTGGGTAAGTACGGTCCGATGGTCCAGTGTCTTCTGAAGAAGGCTTCAAAGCTCGAGATAACAAAGATCCTCCCTCTCCATGGCCCTGTGCTTTCCCAGGATTTGGGACACTACATCTCCCTTTATGACAAGTGGTCCTCCTATACTCCGGAAGAAGACAGCGTCACCATTGCATATACTTCCGTCTATGGACACACAAGGGAGGCTGTAAAGCTTCTTGAAGAGAAACTCAAGGCAAAGGGAGTAAAGTTTACAACCTTCGATTTGGCAAGAAGCGATATGGCTCAGGCCGTGGCATCCGCTTTCAAGACAAGCAAAACAGTGTTGGCTACGACTACATACAACGGAGATATCTTCCCATACATGAGGGAGTATGTCGAACACCTTACTGAGAGAAACTTCCAGAAGAGGAAGGTCGCCATCATCGAAAACGGTTCCTGGGGACCTATGGCTGCAAAGGTCATCACTTCAATGATGGAGAAGAGCAAGGAAATAGAGTGGCTTGGAACAGCTACCATCCTAAGTGCATTGAACGAGTCCTCTTCCTCCCAGATCGAAGAGATTGCAGATGCTCTTTCAAAGTAAAAGTCCTTATGAATAATATGAGCCGTCCTTCCGGGCGGCTCCATTGATTTTAGCCTTCAAGCTTTTCC
>JALFRH010000182.1 GCA_022785155.1 Spirochaetales bacterium | reverse complement strand
CTACAAGAGGAGTCCTGTACCAGTTGTCTATTACGACATCAGCTTCTTCTATGGCTTTATCCACATCTCCTTTTTTCAGAGTCTGATCGTCGGAGATATTATTCTTATGGAAAGGATTGTCCTCGTCGAAGAAAAGGGGGGCGTCAGGGGAAACCATGTCCTCCGGTTCGTCGAAGGCCGGCACCCTCTCATACTGCACAGTGATCAGTTCTATGGCTTCTTCTGCTATTTTCTTTGATTCGGCTGCAACAAGGGCCACAGGATCCCCTTCGTATCTGACCATATCTTCCGCTATTACAGGCTTGTCGGGGATAACGCCGCCATAGCCGTTAAAGCCAGGAAGATCCTTTGCCGTCATGACGGCGACGACTCCAGGGAGTTTTTCCGCTTTGGATGTATCGATGCTGATTATCTTTGCTCTTCCGAAGGGAGGGAACTTTGCTTTTGCGTAAAGCATATCCTTCCTTTTCATCCAGACATCCCCTGTGTATTTGGCGCTACCTGTCACCTTTGCAAGAGAGTCTGTTCTTATAAGGCGTTTTCCAACATATTTAGTTTCACTCATATCTACCTCAGCTTTACGCTCTTACAGCGGTGACCACCATTTCCACCAAGGCCTCTTCCTTTGCCATTTTGGCTTGGACAGTGGCCCTTGCAGGTTCGAAACCTGGCTCTACCCAGGCTTCCCATACCTTATTAAGTTCATCGAAGTCCTTGATTACGTCCTTCAGAAACACCTGGCAGAATAGGATGTGCTTTTTATCGGAGCCATATTTGGCAAGAGTTTCATCGATTATATCCAGAATACCCTTGGCCTGCTGGGCGACTGTAGATCCAGAACCCATGGAAGTGCGTCCTGTAAGATGAAGAATTCCATTACACTCTGTTACGAGACTTAGTCTTCCGTTTCCTTCGTAGTGCTTGACTTCCATCTTTATGCCTCCTTTTTGGCCATTCTCTCTGCAGCAAGCCGCACAGCCCTTACAATCTTTTCATAACCTGTGCACCTGCATAGGTTTCCTGATAATGCAGTCTTTATTTCCTCTTCCGTAGGATCCGGGTTTTTGTCCAACAATGCTATTGATGTAAGAACCATGCCCGGAGTGCAGAAGCCACACTGGACTGCAGAAGCATCAATGAATGCCTGCTGCACAGGATGAAGGTTGTCGACGTTTCCGACACCCTCTATGGTGGTTACCTTTCTTCCTTCCACCATGGCTGTAAGAAGGATGCAGGATCTGACGGCTTCTCCATCGAGAAGGACGGTGCAGGTTCCGCAGTCTCCTGTTCCACAGCCTTTCTTTGTTCCTGTAAGCATCAGTTTTTCCCTCAGGGTATCTACCAGAACTTCATCTGCCTCCACATCTACACTTACGTTTTTTCCATTGAGAATAAAGTCGACTATCATCTCTCTTCCTCCTTTATTGATAGAAAGGCCTTCTTTATGGTTTCGGCCAAAGTAGAAGGAAGTACAGCCTTCTTATACTCTGTGTAATATGATTCATGGAGCTGGGCTTCTTCAGGGAAGTGGGTGAAGGCATAGTCATAGGCTTCTTTTTCATTCATTCCGATTATTGCCTTCTCTGTCTCTGTGCCATGGACCAGCTGGGCGTTTACCGCTCCCAAAGATATGGAGGCGGAAGTAATTAAGCCCTTTTCAGTCTTTAGTCTTACTCCCACCATTACCTTTGCTATATCCTGGGATTTACGTCTGGAGAGCCTTGTGTATCCTGTGCCCTCTCCCTTTTGGAGAGACGGAATCAAAATGGATGTGAGTATTTCATCCTTCTCCATTACTGTGGAGTAGGAGCGTTTTGTGTTGTAGAAGGAAGAGAGAGGGACAATCCTTTCTCCCCTGATTGATTTGAGCTTGACACTGGAGCCAAGGGCATAGAGCATTGCCGCCACGTCTGCCGCAGGAGCTGCGGTGCAGATATTTCCAGCTGCAGTGGCCATTCGTCTTATAGCGGGGGAAGCCATATGGTCCATGGCTTCAGTCAGGCCTGAAAACTCCGAAAGGAGAGGGGAGGACATCATCTTGTCCACTGTGACGGTTCCTCCTATCTCAACCCATCCATCTTTCTCTTTTATGTTTCCATATTCTTTTATGGAAGCGATGGAAATAAGGGTGTCTCCTTTGATCTTTCCCTCTTTAAGGAAAAGGACAGCGTCTGTTCCTCCGTTGATAATAAGTGGATTCTCACTTGAGGAAAGAAGCTTCAAGGCTTCTTCTTCTGTTTCGGGTCTGAAGAACAATGCTCCCATGTCTATTCCTCCTAGTCTCTTTCTACAGTGCCTTCCCAAGTATCCAAGGTCTTTTTCCTTGCACTTTCGTCATACCAATGCTTGGTTACGGTTTTTGCACGAGTATAGAATCTCACACCGTCAATGCCAAGGACATGCTGGTCCCCGAAGAAGGAATCTTTGTTTCCTGAAAATGGGAAATATGCACTGGGAACAGGAATACCTACGTTTATACCCACCATTCCGCCGTCAGTAAGCATTTCGAACTTTCTTGCGTAGTATCCGTTCTGGGTAAAGATACAGGATCCGTTGGCAAATGGATTTGCGTTCATAATCGCTATTCCTTCGTCAAAGTCCTTTACTCTCTTTATAAGTGTCACCGGTCCGAATATTTCCCTCTG
>JALFRH010000175.1 GCA_022785155.1 Spirochaetales bacterium | reverse complement strand
TGCTTCTTGGACCTGTATTGTAGCAGCTGAAATGCTGGCTTCCAACAAAGGTTTGGGATATATGATTCAGCAGGCCAGAGGAATATTCCGTCCAGACATTATTATTTCCGGAATGATAACAATTGGAATAATTGGAGCATTGTTTTCATATCTTCTAACTCTTCTGGAGAAGCAAATAATAAAGGGAGTGAAAAGATGAAGTTAAAAGATAAAGATAATACTGCATGGCAGAAATATGCTGCAGGGGCTATTTCCATTGTCTGTTTTCTGATTATTTGGCAATTGGTAGTATCTTTTACAAGGGTTGGTCTTGTAATGGTTGGACCAATTGAAGTAATAAAGAGCTTTTGTTCTGCTTTCGTTTCTCCTATTGGTAGAAACACCATCCAATCCCATATTGTGTGGTCTATGACGAGAGTCATGATCGGGTTCTTTATGGGGTCAATATTGGGAATAGTCCTCGGAATTTGTATGGGTTGGAATAAAAATGTTGAATCTTTCTTCCGTCCTTTATTTGAGCTGATTAGACCTATTCCTCCAATTGCATGGATTCCTCTTTCTATCGTTTGGTTCGGAACAGGAGAGTCATCAAAGTATTTCATCATCTTTTTAGGGGCCTTTGCCAACGTAACGATGAATGCATATGCGGGAGTAAAAGCCGTAGACGAAGAATTGATGGGATGTGCAAAAATGCTTGGATGCAATAATAGACAGGTATTTACAAAGATTGTCCTACCTTCTTGTGTGCCTCAGATATTTGCAGGTCTGCAGATTGCAATCGGATCATCTTGGGCAACTGTCGTTGCAGCTGAAATGGTTAAATCCTCACAGGGTGTCGGTTGGATAATCATAAAAGGGCAGGACTCAAACTCAACAACCCAGATTATGGTAGGTATCCTTGCCGTTGGAATAGTTGGTTTCCTTTTGGCTGTAATTATGCGTGCCATAGAGTCAAAACTTTGTGCATGGAACGTAAGGGGTAAATAATGGCAAACGATGTAATTGTCTGTAAAAACATAAAGAAAAGCTATGAAACGGCCAGAGGTGTTGTTGATGTAGTCAAAGAGTTCAGCCTTGATGTTCATCAAAACGAATTCCTTGTCTTATTCGGTCCGGGACAGTGTGGCAAGTCGACATTAATGAAAGTTATGTCTGGGCTTGAGGCTCCTACAGAAGGTTCTGTCACATTGAATGGCAAAAAAGTGACGGGACCAGGCCCAGATAGGGGATTTGTTTATCAAAGAACATCACTTTTTCCATGGTTGACAGTAATGGGAAATGTTGAATTCGGCCCCAAAGCTAGGGGGATAGGGAAGAAGGAAAGAAGGGAAAAAGCTCAATATTACATCGATCTTGTAGGCTTGACTGGATTCGAGAATAGTTATCCCAATCAGCTTTCTGGTGGTATGCAGCAAAGAGTCGGAATTGCAAGGGCATATTGTAATGAGCCATCTGTTCTATTCTTGGATGAACCTTTTGGACATCTGGATGCCCAAACTCGATATTTAATGCAAGAAGATATCATAAAAATCTGGGAGAAGGAAAAGAGGACCATCATCTTTGTTACTAATAATATTGAAGAAGCCATTTACTTGGCGGATAGAATCGTAGTGCTTCATAGTTGTCCGACATCAATAAAGACTGAGTAGGTTATTCGCTATTTGTAGTGGGTAACCATCTCACATGATAGGCTGGAAACAAATATCAAGATCGCCACAGCAGAAGTAAATCATGTTCATTAAGTTCTTCATGTTTCTGAATCCCCTGGCCCTGTTCTTGATTATGCTGATCTTGGAGTTGAAGCCCTCCAGGATTGCGTTGGTCCTCTTGGTGTCAAAATAGTTGAGTATCTCAACTGCATTGCGTACCAGCATCTCTCCGAACTTCTGCATCTCCTTCATTGTGCTGTTGCAGAAATCAAGGGCCATGTTCTCGAAGTCGAATATGGTCTTCTCGTCATAATCCTTGTGCCTGGAATAGAAGTCCTGCAGCTTCAGTTTCATGTCATATGCCTTCACAGTGTCCAGGTACTCCACCTGCAGCAGTTCCTCGAGCTTTTTCCTCTGTTTGTCGGTGAGGTTCTCCTCATTCTTAAGCCAGATGTATTTTGTATTGGAAAGTGCCTCGGACTTCCTCTTCCCCCCAGAGGCGGCCTCCCTCCTCCTTACCTTGTCCAAAGCATCCTCGCAGTTGGAGACGACATGGAACTTGTCCACAGTGGTCACGGCGTTGGGAAAACAGACCTTCATCGCATTCCTGAAGCCATGTATCATGTCGCTTGTCGCCACCTTCACAGCTTCCGGTTCGCCTTTCTTTTTCCTGAAATGGTCAAGGAACCGTTCTACGGCAGCCTTGTCTTTTCCTTCCGTGGTAAAGAGAACCCTAGGCTTTGTGACCTGATGGCGCCTCCCTTCCTCATCAACCTCTATATCCGGATGGGATACGAACACTGTTATGTAGTTGTGTCCCCTGTGGCTGTATTCGTCCACTCCTATACCCGTGACATCAGAGAAGTCCTGGAGCTTGAGGGCCTCCTCCACGTGGTATTTCAGCACCCTCCATATCTTGGTGTCGTGTTCTCCGATCTCCCTTGCAACGGCAGAAACAGGCATATGCTTCACAAGTGAGAGTATGACGCCCTCCATCATAAGGGTGAATCCGCTGAGGTCGTGCCCCCATGGAACGTCCACGGTCTTCACCTTTCCATCAGGGAGGATGATCCTGGGCACCCGTGCCTGGATGTAGCACCTGTACTGGAAGAAGTTAAGGTGTCTCCATACTCTCTCCCTAGAGTCATGGACAGGGTAGAGTTCCTCCGAACCGTTGTAGCTGAACCTGCTTCCTTCCAGAAAATCAACCTCCACCCTCATCTCCAGAATCTCGGGATTCTTGGTGCTGGGAACCATATCCAGGCTCTTTATATACCATGGGTCCTTGATTCCTAGAGCTAATGAAAAAACCTTCTGGAAATGTGGATCGATCATTGTTGTTTCTCCCATGCAACTTGTTTTTCCTTATCTTAGCATAGGAGTTGACACTTGTTCTTCCTTTACTTTTTACCCACTATAAACAGCGAAAGGCCACTGAGTATGAAATATCTCTTTCTCGTCCCAGAGATTACACATCACCAGAGTTTCTCTCTCTTAGAGAAGAAATCAGCAGCGTAATCGACAAAGTTTTCTGAGGTAAATATGAATGGAGAAATAAAAATTAAAGTCAGGAATATGACCAAGCGATTTGGTGAGCTTCTTGTGTTGGATAAAGTATCTTTCGATGTTCATAAAGGAGAGTTTTTATGTATCGTCGGGCCGACAGGATGTGGTAAGACTACATTCTTGAACTGTTTGACTAAATTATATGAACCTACAAGCGGAGAGATACTAATAAACGATGAACCTGTCGACTTGAAAAAGCATAATATCGCCTATATCTTCCAGGAGTATTCTACTATGTCTTGGCTTACAGTTGAAGAAAACGTAGCCTTCGGACTGGAGATAAAACACCATAGTAAGGAAGATATAAAAAGAGAAGTAAATGAAGCTTTGGAGATGGTTGGCCTTACAAAATATAGGAAGTATTACCCCTCCGAACTTTCTACTTCTATGCTTCAGAGAGTAGTAATAGCAAGAGCTTTTGCGACGAAGCCAGAAGTTTTATTGATGGATGAACCATATGGACAACTTGATGTGGAGTTGAGGTTTAAGCTTGAAGATGAACTATTGGATCTATGGAGAAAGACAGGTACTACTGTCATCTTTATAACCCATAATATTGAAGAAGCGGTTTATTTGAGTGAAAATATCTTGGTCCTTACAAATAAGCCCACGACTATAAAAGAGCGGCTTGTCAATCCACTGCCATTCCCTAGAAAAATTACGTCTCCAGAGTTTGTTGATATGAGAGTCAAGGTAACAGACTTGATTAAGTGGTGGTAGGAGGAAAAATGAAAGCGATAATGCTCATGTTCGATACTCTTAACCTCAGGATGTTATCTTCTTATGGTTGTGAGTGGACACATACACCAAATTTTAAAAGACTGGCGGAACATACAGTAGTTTTTGATAACTGTTATGCTGGCTCGTTGCCTTGTATGCCTGCTAGAAGGGAGCTTCAGACAGGAAGATATAATTTCCTTCACTGTTCCTGGGGGCCTATGCAGCCATATGATGATTCTATTCCGGAAATGTTGAGGGGGAAGGGTGTCTACACTCATCTAATATCTGATCATCAACACTATTGGGAAGATGGTGGAGCTACATATCATCATAGATTTGATTCTTGGGAATATGTGAGAGGACAGGAAGCGGACAGATGGAAGGGGCAAGTAAAAGAGCCTGAATATCCACCTCACTACGGAAGAATGTGGCGACATGATGTTGTAAATCGGACTTATATAAAGAAAGAAGAAGACCAACCTTTATCTCAGGTGTTCAAACTAGGCTTTGAGTTCCTTGAGAAGAATAAAAATGAAGATAACTGGTTCCTCCATTGGGAGTGCTTTGATCCTCATGAGCCCTTCTTTGTAGTTAATGATAAGTACAAAGAATACTATGATGACGACTATAAAGGTATTCAATTTGACTGGCCTGACTACCAAGAAGTAACAGAACCTGATGATGCAGTTTTACATTGTAGGAAGATGTATGCATCACTGCTTTCCATGTGCGATGAATATCTCGGTAAGTTCTTAGATTGGATGGACGATAATGATATGTGGAAAGATACTGCTGTTATCGTCAACACGGACCATGGTTTCTTGCTTGGAGAACATGATCTTTGGGGAAAAAGTGCTCATCCATGGTATAACGAAATGGCACATATTCCTCTCTTTATATGGGATCCAGCAAATCCTATAAAAGGAGAAAGAAGAGAAGCACTTCTACAGAATATCGATGTAGCTGTCACTTTGTTGAAGATGTTTGGTATTGAACCAACTCCAGATATGAAAGGTAAAGATCTAAGAGGTGTAATAAAAAATGATGAAAAGATTCACGATTATGTTCTCTTCGGTCTCCATGGAGGTCATGTAAATATTACTGATGGCAAGTATGTGTATATGCGTGCACCAGAAGGTGAGAACACTGTATACAACTATACACTTATGCCTATGCATATGAGAACTATGTATTCTCCGGATGAGATGAAGAATGCAGAGCTTGTTCCTGGTTTTTCCTTCACAAAAGGAGTTCCGCTATTAAAGATTCCATCTTGCGTTGATAAAACAGGAGATACAGCACCAAAGCATTCTTTAAAGACAATGCTTTTTGATTTGGAAAAAGATCCAGAACAAAAGCATCCATATAGAGACGAAAAAGAAGAAGAACGATTTATCAAGGCAATGATTCGGATAATGAAGGAAAATGATGCTCCTAAAGAACAGTACGAGCGATTAGGTCTCGTAGATTATCAGTAACCACTACAGAAACAATCAAAGGGCTGTAACATATCAAGAGGATGTGTGCAGCCCATTTATGGGACTTTGCCGCAGGAAAGATTCTCATAGAAAATGCAGGTGGAAAGTTTACTGATGTAGATGGTAGTCCATTCCATAAATACCAGAAACATGTGATGGCCAGCAATGGATTTCTTCACGATAAAATGGAGGAGTTGAGATAGACCAAACAAGGAAGTGCTGCCGTTGATGGGATCAATTCTGTAATGGAGCTTTCTTCGGCAGCTTGCTATGAAAGAAACATCATTAAACTTAGGGTTTATGCCTAAGTCAATTCAATTCATATAATAAGTCGACATCCTGATAAACTATAAAAACTTCACTCAAAAAAGTGCAACTCCGTATCGGGAATCGTCGTGAACATACCAGAAGGAACAAAAATCAGAAAGGCATTCCTTGCCTGGACTTTTCCTGTCCTCAATGTAAAACGACACTGCTGCATGTATATGATCTTCTGAATAGACAAGGGAGAGCTTCTTCTCCTCCCGTCCGTCATCCTTCACTTCACCTTTCTCTTCATATCCCCTGTACCAGCTGACCAATGTATGCCGCTCGTTAGGATACCCAAGTTCCTTGAGACCAGGGTGGCCCGCTTGCAATACCTGATGTAGAGATTGATTGCCTTTTCTGACTCCTCCTTTGTGTACTTTGCCAAAACCCTTTTCCTCCTTAAGAAAAAGTCTAGGATTTTGTCCACAGTCCCAAATGGTTAATTCAAGCGGACTCTAACAACAAAGCACTTCACTGTTTTGATCA
>JALFRH010000116.1 GCA_022785155.1 Spirochaetales bacterium | reverse complement strand
TTCATAGTAATATTGTATTTCTTCTCCCTTGGTTGGTCAAAAGAAAAAAAGCCCTCAATCTATGGGTAATCAGAACAATGGAGACATTATCCTTGCAGTTCCCCTGAAGATTCTTCTGAAGAGAGGAAGCCTTCCTTCATCCCCCTCATGTATCTCCTGACAAAGCTTCAAAGTGTTTTCGAAGTTGTTCTTCAGATCCCCTACAATTGAAGATTGGAAGAACAAAACGCTGAGTTCGAAGTGGAGATAGAAAGACCTGTAGTCCAAGTTCGTTGTTCCGACTACGGCTACTTCGTCATCAGAGATAAAGTTCTTTGAATGAATGAAACCAGGAGTAAACTCATAGATCTTTACTCCGGCTTTCAATAGAGGCTCATAGTTCGACCTAGTGACCTCAAACACACTCTTTTTATCTGGATAATGTGGAGTGATTATCCTGACATCCACACCGCTTTTGGCTGCAATCTTCAACGCCGCTTCCATCGGCTCATCAAGAATAAGATAAGGAGTGGTTATCCAAACATATCTCTTTGCATTGTTTATTATCTGGAGATAGGTGTCTTCTGCAATGGTATTGCCATCGAAAGGACTATCATCGAAGGCCTGTATGAAACCATCATCCTTGCCCTTGACTGTAGGAAGGAACTTGTCCAGGGAGTCCCACTCCTTTGTCAGACAATCCCAGTTACGAAGGAACATCAGGGTAAAGTTCCAACAGGCAGAACCTGTAAGCCTTATGGCATCATCTTTCCAATACCCGAACTTCACTACATCGTTGGAGTATTCGTCTGCCAGGTTCACTCCACCTGTGTAACATATATTTCCATCGATATCGAAGATCTTCCTATGGTCCCTGAAGTTCAGTCTAGGATTCAGGTGGATCTTTATCTTATTGAAGGCTATTGCTTTTATGCCATAGCTCTGCAATGTCTTCTCATATCCACGGGGAAGAACGTTTATGGAGCCCATATCGTCAAATACCACTCTGACGTCCACCCCCTCCTTAACCTTTACCTTAAGTTCATCCAGTATCCTATTCCACCACTTACCTTGGTCAATTATGAAATACTCTACGAAAATGAACTTCCGGGCCTTCTTAACGTTTTCCAACAAATCGGGGAAGAAGTCTGCTCCCCTGTCAAAGTATTTGACTTCAGTGTTTTTCCAAACACTGAAACCTGTAACATTCTTTACATACTGGCTCTGTTTCTTAAAGGAATGGGAGAGCCTACATAACTCTTCGTCCGCGTTTTCAAGGCTGAAAGCCGTCTCATCAGGCTGCCTTTTCTTGAAATCCGCTATCTTTTTCTCAGATAAAGCACCGATTTTCTTATTGGCGAAGAGTATATAGAGGACTCCACCTAAGAAAGGAAAAACAATGAGGACAAACATCCACATCAAACGATAGGCATTGTTCTCTTTCCTAGTAATGATTATTACAGCCATTATTATGGATAATATGATAAAGAAAAAGTAATAGGCCCTGGCAAAGGCAGACCACAATACCAAGGCGGCCAAGCCCACAAATTGAAGGCCGAAGATCAATAGCATCCAGAACATTCGTGAAGAAAAAATCTTGTATAGTTTTTTAATCATTTACACTTCCTTTGCTAAACTCACAGCCACAATAGCTCTGTCTATATAACCCCATTTCCTTGGATAGTCTACAGGAAGAGGCGAAACCATCCTTCTTCTTGAAGTCAATGGCTTCAAAGCCCTCAAGGTCCTCGCCTTCATGGAATATTGTCTTGCTGTTCTTGAACCTAGAGACTGTAAGAGTGGTGCAGAAGGAGGAGATTCCCAGTTCCTCTGCCTTTTTTGAAGCACGTAATAGATTGTATCTGAAACATCTGGAGCATCTCTTACCATGCTCCGGTTCCTCTTCAAAGCCTTTGATCCACTCCCTCCAGCTTTGGTGGTCATACTCATCCTTAATTACAGGGAGGTTGTAAAAGGCTGCAACCTTCAAAAGGTTCTCATAGCGTTTCTCAAACTCTTCCAGAGGCCAAATGTTTGAGTCTGAAAAAAACAATACAGGGCTCCAACCTTCATCGAGAAGGCGTTGGATGCTGGAAGTGGCGCAAGGCCCACAGCAGACATGAACCAGTATTCTTCTTTCCTCTTTTTCTTTTTCCATCACAATGAAGTATAATCATGGAAGAGAAAAACTCCAACTATCATACATATGTATCATTTCATGTAATGTGGATAATCTTGGTTGTTTATCTCACGTTCTCTTATTATCATCAATAAAGGGATTTGTTATTCGGAGGCACTATGGAAAAAACAGAAAAGATCAGAAAAATACGACAGACAGCCTTATTGGTATGTATTGCTGCAGGAGCTATATTCCTTGTCCAGCCTACTCTTCCCAAATATATTCCTATTGTTTTCTTTTCCTTGGCTTTGGTTTTGGTGATCTGGAACAGCATAGGAACCTTCTTCTATGGAAAGGCTGCAAAGATCCTTCAGAACAAGAGCAATGCCTCCTATGAAAAGGCTATGCCCTACTTTGAAAAGGCAATAAAGTGGGGAGTCAACGAAAACTGCCAGATTGTCGTGGGTACGCTTATGCTCCAGCATGGAGATATGGAGAAAGGCAGAGAGATCCTGGAGTTCCTTTCAGAAGGCAAAAACCTTAAGACCAAAGATTCCTCAAAGGTATCACTTTCAATGTATTGGTGGATGAAAGGCGATTTGGATAAAGCCATTTCCATTGCAAAGAAGGCCCTTGAAAACGGATGCAAAGATAAGAATTTATATGTAAACCTTTGTACTTACCTATTGGAAAAGGGAGATTACAAGGAATACAGAAAATACATCAAGGAGTGTAATGACAACTCCCTCTCTTCTCCCGCCATCTTGGACTTGGAGACTGCATACTACATTATTCAGAGAGACTGGAAGAGGGCTTTGACTATCCTCAACTCTCTCTTTGAGAAGACAACTCCCGCCTATAAAGACCCCTATCTTCATAAAGCCATGATCTACCTCCACTATGGCGAATGGGAAGAAGCCGTCAAGGCTCTCTCCGAGATAAAGAATGTCTGCACTGAATCAAATACTTCCATATACACCCTTGATGAGATAAACACTCTCATCTCCCTAATAAAAGATGAAGACACAAGGTGGGGCATGTTGGAAGTAGTGGACATTACTCCAGAAGTGTTGATAAAAGGAGAAATGCCAAAGGTAAAGAGAGGCCTCAAGAAACCTGAGACCCCTGAAATGCCTAAATCCTCCGAGGAGGTCTTCGATCCTACATCCACCTCCATCACCAATGATGAAAGAGAGGAAGATGATGACAGGGATATGGACACGTCCCTTACAGATGAAGACGAAGAGTGGATAAGAAAGCACTCGGACTAAGAGCAAAATGGACACCCAAAAGTGTCCATTTTCTTTTTTACATCGTAGTAGAGAACGTAAGGGAAGCTATTACAGAACCAACCTCGCCAGGGATTATCTCATAACCCAGTCTAAAACGAAGAGGAAGCTTTATAAGGCCTATAAGGGAGCAGGTGGCCCTGATTTCGCCACCAATGCTTATTCCGATGTTCTCCAAAGAAATCAAGGAAGAAGCATATACACCCAGAGTCGGATTCTCAACTATAAGGAACTCTCCGAAGGTTGGATCAAATGGTATCTGGTAGGAGGCGTCTGCATTGATGAACAAGTTGAATAGTGTACTATCTGTATATAGGGAAGTGGCACCATAATCAGTGTCGGTTCCAACATAGCCGTCAGAAATGAACCTTGGGACGCTTCCTCTTCCATCCAAGCTGATTCTGAAGGAAGAATCCAACCCTACGTTGAAGGATTCCAAAGTGTTGGTTGTAATACCTGCACCTACTTCCGCATAGTTTTTGGCCCCTTCAAAAACAATGGTTTCGGCTGTCATCATATATCCCAGCTTTCCTTCAACATCCAAGCCGTTGAATGAATGGGAACCCTTTCCCATCACGGAAAGGACAATACCCTTTCCAAGCTTTTTGCTGAAGTCTCTATAGTATTCAATAGACTGATGGACACTTACACTGGAATAATCGGTGTTATAAAGAAATACATCCACAGACTCTCTTCCGAATATCTGGGGATAGAAACCTGAGCTGCCACGGAATGAATCGAAGTATCCCTCAAGCTTTATTCTGGAGTTGGAGAATGGGTATATGGAAACTTCCGCACCTAGGGTTGTAAAACCACCTGTAGATGCAAGATTCTGTGTATCAGAACCGAAACCGAATACTACAGCCATATCCAAGTCGCCCCAAAGGATTCTATATCTCAGACCTGAGATCATGGAGTTCTTCAGGTAATAGGAATCAAAACCGCTGAAACTCAGACCAAGCATCTGGGAGAAGTTTGTAGCCTTCAATCTTCCGAAGAAATGGAGGTTATCTCTGGTTTCTTCTATTCTGTTTGCAATCTCCTGGCTTCTCTCCTGAGATATCGTCCTTTCCCCTTTGTAGAGTTCCGAAAGAGCCTCACTCTCCAAAGCTGTACACTCATACCCGATATCAGCCATGACGGTAGCATCTTTGAAAGCCATGAAAGAGAACTGCTCCACAGCACACCTTATCCAGATCAAATCCGTATATTTCTTCAAATCAGCTGAGGCGTTCTGTCTTTTTCCTATATCGAAGGAAGAGTTCAGAATGGTCACAGGATTGATAAGGTTGGTGGTATCTGCATCATAGAAAGTCGTAGAGAGTATTACTGTGTCTGTATATTCATAGGCTGCATCTATTGGTGCCAATGATATTACACCTCCATCAATCAGGAGATGACCATTGTATTTATAGGGATTGAAGTATACAGGAAGGGCGAAAGATGCAATGAGGACATCTGTAAATGGTCCTTCTGTTATTCTCACTTCCCTCTTTGACACCAGGTCATCGCACACAACCATTACAGGAATATCCGTCTCCTCCATCCTGTAGTCTTCTCCGACAATATAGTCGATGAGAGCCTTGAAGCCTGAAGGATCCAGGAATCCTCCTTGGGAAGGGAGGGTCAGGGCAAAATATGAAGAAATATCTCCGACACGAAGTATTTCTTCGATTTGGTCAGGAGTAATGCCTGCTGCATATAGCATACCTATAATTGAACCCATGGAGTTGGATACTATGAAATCAGGAACTATTCCCTGTTCATCCAAGTATCTGAGTACACCTATATGGGCACAGGCCCTGGCACTGCCTCCTGTGAGAACAAGGCCTATTGGATCTCTTTTTCCCTCTGTCCTCTGGAGTATCCTCTCCCTGAAAGATTCATCTCCATATGTAACTGGAATATCTGAAATCAAAATCTCTTTCAGGAATTCATCGTTTTCAACAGCAGACTCAAGGTCTGTTGCAAATATTGAGAGGCATATAGCCGATAGCATCAGCAGAATAAAGATTAACTTCTTCATGCCTAGATTTTACAGTTGTTTTCAAAACCCTTCAATGTCACCTTGATGAAGTATGCGAAATTCTGCTAATATTCCCTAAGAACGGCGTGATGGCGGAATTGGTAGACGCAGTAGACTCAAAATCTGCCGGGAGCAATCCCTTGTGGGTTCGATTCCCACTCGCGCTATCCTTTAAGTCAGAATTTGATACAATCAGGTTCTGACTTTTTTATTTGTTTATCTGAAAAGACTTAACAATGACCCTTCTGAAACGGATAGTAACAGTAAAAAGGAAAAATCATCGATTTCTCAGTCTCCCTGCCTGCAAAACGTAACCGGGTATCAGATCCTCAAAACATTCTGTAACATTGTATCGGGCAATTCCGTATCTGAGTTCAATGAGTTCCGTAACAGGGGTTCGGCGTTTCGTAACAAGGGTATAGATTTTTGTAACATGGGCTCGGGATTCCGTAACGGAGTTTATTTCCTTGGCTTTTTCAGCCTTTTCTTTTTAGAAGTAGTGTGAAGCCCCAGGATTTATCCGCTGTCCCTCACATACAAATTTTTCTCAATCATATTTTTTCGTTTATCTGCTGGTTTTGCTTTGGATTTATGGAAAATGAAATTCCGTGCTTGACAATAAATCAAACCAACCAATCGAAGAATATTGACTCTTCTTCCTTGCCTTTGAGCATATTGATCATCTTTTCAGCGGTGACCATGCCCAGTTCTTCCTTTCTGTGTCCTATGGAATAGACTGAATCAGGGGCTAGAAGGCAGAGGCGGCTCTGGTCGAAGCTAGCTATTCGAGGGAGTGGTAACTTATTCTCCCTAAAGTGATTAATGATATATAGGGCAACTTGGTCATTATAACATACTATTCCATCTGGCTCTTCGAATCCTTTGATGAGAGGAAGAGAGAATCTACTCTCACTCTGCAAATCTTCTGTGGTATACCACCTGACAAATGCAGATTCAAGGCTAATGGATGAATCCAAGAGTCCCTCGCAGAACCCCTTATATCTCAAGAGACCCTGTCTATCATCAGCCTTAAAGATACCGCCGAATGTCTTGCACCCCATATCTATAAGCTTCTTTATACATTGATATCCACCTTCCCTCTCCTTCATGCCTACAGTTACCTTATCCAATAGCTCCGGGTAAGAACAATGGAGGAAGATATAAGGTATTCCTAGTTTATCCAGCTCCTTATATAGCTCGATATTGGGATTAGGGAATCCTGTCTTAGTACCCTCTACAATGAGACCATCTATGTCTCCATCATTTATGATCCTCTGTAATATCTTTCTCTCTACTTCAACCCTATTACTTGTAGCAACGATATTTACACTGATTCCATTAGATGAGAGCTTATTCTCTATACCTCTG